>CAYJOY010000175.1:0-2529 GCA_964371885.1 uncultured Lentimicrobiaceae bacterium
GTACTATTAGTGATTGGAAGGTGGAGTAGGGGGTGAGGAAATGATCATTCTGTAATAAGTATGTAAGATCCAATAAGTTAAAAACAAAAAAAAGTAAATTATGAGATCAGAAATAAAAGATATATCTAGTTCAGACGTTGATCAGTTGTTAGAGCATTATAAACCTGAAGAGGAGGATAACTTTGGCTTCATATTAATTATAGATATAGGAATAGTTGGTGAAGAAGGTGCTGATATGTTTCAGCTAATGTTATGCACCCCCAAATGGCTTATAGAAAATATGAAAGACGATGAGTTTGTTTTTGGTTACTCTTATATGATTGTTTTTGAGTATGATTACGAAAAGATATACAAAAAACTAGAAGAAACGTTTTGTATAGAGGGAGAAAACTGGGACGAAATAGGGAATAAGTTAAATCTTTATGCTTCATGGGAATTCTTTGATTATAAAGAGTATAATCCTGAACAGTGCCAATTATCAATTCAAAAGACGTATATACCTTTTTTACGTATCAGAAAGTTGATCTCTTCCATAGTACTTTTCTTCAAAAAGAGAATTTTGAATGCAAAACGAAGAGATGGCAAACTGTGAGTGAATTAGATGAAGAAAGAAAAAATGTTTATGAGTAATTACACTTTTCTAAACCTACAGAAGAAAAGATCATCTCAGTAATAGGTAAAGTTATTGATGTGTATGTTTCGAATGAAATTTAAGGAGATGAATAATAAGATAAAAATATACGATAATTTGCTGTTTTCATTACAACTACTTCTTATAGGAGGATTCTTTTTAATTGTATGGTATCATTTGGGCATCATAGTTGCCGAAAAGTATGACATTGATTATGCCATAGCTGCAAATTCGAGTGATTTGCTAGACGAAACAAGAACAACTGCCTTACAGGAAATAATAGAATATAAATCTGTGCTTTCAAGGTTTAAATCAACTCTGAACTATCTAATAATTGCAGATATAATAGCGTTGTTGCTTGTTTCAGTTTTAAGATTTCGCAATAAAGGAAAAAAAATAAACAAAAAACACCTTCTTGTCATTCTAAGTATGGTAGGTGTTATTATAATATTACTAGGCATTTCAATCTGTGTTAGGTATAAATATTATTCTGTTTTCTAAAAAAAACAATATCTATATGCATCCTTCTATCTTTGGTTTTATATTGACGAGAATCCGAAACGCTTTAGAATAGTATTGTTTTCCGACCATTATATTTGGTTGCAAGTGATGCTTGGTCTCTTTTAAATATTCACTCAAAAAAAATCGCTATATATAGATTCTTTTGAAAATATAAATCTAATGAAATACAAACACAAATATGGATGTAAAATTAACAAGAATAACAGCAAGCGAATACGATAAATTACCTTTGTCTATTTTATTTGATGACAAAGAATTTGATCATGTGTTTGCGATTCTATCAAGTGATAAAAATGATTATAAATTAGGGTGGCAAAGTAATTTAATAGAGCCAGTTATTGTAGCAATAAGTGCCTCCCTTTGCTTAGTAGGTGTAGATTTAGTATTTGTAATTTTTGACAAAGAAGAAGGAAAAATACGATTCAAATTATCTTTAGATTGCTATTTTTATGACGCAATACTACATGAAGAACATGTTTTAATCATTACACAGCTAGAAATTATTAAACTCCATATTTCAAGCCTTACTATAAGTGAAAGGTATGCTTTACCTAATATTTTTGAAGATATTGAATTCAAAGAAAATAGGATTTTGGTTAAATGTGTTGATAATGAACAGATAACGATTTGATTTGAGTTTGCAGTTCCTTTATTTAATAAGATTAATTTTCAGATGCGATAAAAGTGAAAATTTAAAAACAAAGTTGTTTTTCAACAAAAAAAACGCTATTTTTGCCCCCGCAAAACCCAAGTAAAAAAAATGAGCCCAACCGCCCCAACTCAAAAGCCCCAACTTCCCACCCCGCGCCCAACCATTCCGCGCGTTCAGCAACAGGATGCGCTCGATACCTGCGAATTATAAATAAAGAATAAAAAAAATGAAAATATTTATCCTTGTGTTGTTTTTTCTGGGCTATTATATCAATGGTATAGCGCAACCGTTATGTGAATGCAACACGAAAAATGAAGTGTTGCTCTATTCCGACTATAAAGATAATAGCGTGTTGTTGTGTGGAGATTTAGACACCTTGCTTTCTGCTAGCAAAAAGGTTGTTTATGCTCTTAAAATCATTGATTGTAAAAATGATACTGTTTTATTAGATTTTTCACATGATGAAATAAATAAATTATCCATTCCTTTCATGATACAATAATTGTTACGAGCACGCGAATCATCCTTGTGGGTGATAGTTGGGAGTATGATATTAAAGAAGATGAACAATACACTATAACCATAGACGAGAGGGTTAGTTTGTCGGAGCCTAAAAAGATATTTCTCCCCCCTATTCTTTCAGAAAAGCAAAAAAAAGAATTAAATGAACTATGCACTCTACTAAAATCGGCAATAAGTATTCCCAAAACCCTCTATCCAAAAG
>CAYJOY010000175.1:2539-5090 GCA_964371885.1 uncultured Lentimicrobiaceae bacterium
CTAAGCAACCTCGAAAAGTTGTTTGAACTAGATGGTGCTATAGCAGAAACTTTTTCGGAAGTGAATGGCCAATAAAAAAAGAGTTCCAACCCTAAAACTATCATTCTAGCCGCTGCGCAAGCCTAGGCAATAACCTTCAACTTTCAACTTTTTCGTAACCTACAAAACAGTAATAGTTCCCTTTACCATGTTTCTGCGGATGTTCCTCGCTTTATATTCAATTATATAGGTATAAACTGTATTGACACCATTATCGGGAGCCCATTTAAAATAAGGGTCTTGCGAGTGGAAAACCAACCCTCCCCATCGGTCATAGATATAAATTTCAAAAGCATCCATTATAGAAGCAGCATATTCTGAAAGTTGAAAATAATCATTCAGCCCATTTTTATCTCCTGGCGTAATAGCGTTAGGTAGATAGAGTGTAAAGTCGCAAGGGGCAATCTGTATAAAATCAGTAACTTCACAATTACTTTCGGAAGCAGTAACCATATAGGTGCCTGGGTGCGTTATTACAATGAAAGGAGCTGTTTCGTTGGTGTTCCACTGCAAATGGTTCAAATTAGAATTAGCGGTTAAGGTAACGCCATATTCCTCACAGAGATCTCCCGTTGAAATAATTTCCACCTCTGCTTCTACAATGTCGAGATGTAGGGTAACCACACTGTCGCAACCATTGGCTGATGTAAAGGTTTGAGTATATTCGCCCGAGGTATTGTAAGTTTCCCCATTCCAAGTATACGTATCGCAAGCTAGCTTGTCAAATTCAAAAATAGGAGCTTCTTCAACGGTCACATGTAACGTAACCACACTATCGCAACCTGGTAAGGTTTGCCTTTTAAAAATATATGTTCTCGATGTAGTTCCCTCAGCGAAAGTGGTGTCGCGCCAAGTGTAAGGCAATTCGTTCGAGCAGATAGAAAGGATTTCGGCTTGGGAGTAGGTGGGATTCACCACTAAGGAGAGCGTTACCATACTATCGCACCCCATTGCTGTTTGCCTATTAAAAGTAAATGTCCCCGAAGTAGTTCCAGCAATAAAGGTAGTGTCGCGCCAAGTGTATGGCAAGTCGCTGGAGCAGATAGAAGCAGTTTCTGTTTGGGAGTAGGCGGGATTCACCACTAAGGTAAGCGTAACCACACTATCGCAACCCGATACGGTTTGGCTATTAAAAGTATATGTTCCCGAAGTAGTCCCCACATTAAAGGTCGTATCGCGCCATGTGTAAGGTAATTCATTGGAGCAGATAGATACGTTTTCAGTTTGTGTGTGGGAAGTATTCACCACTAAGGTGAGCGTAACTACACTATCGCAGCCCGATACTGTTTGCAACGTTTGGGTGTAAACCCCTGATGTAGTGTAAGTGGTGCCCTCCCAACTAAAACTATCGCAAGCCGTGGCTGAAAAAGCGAAGTGATGCACTAGATTAACCGTTAAGGTGAGCGAAGTCACACTATCACAGCCTAAAGCCGTTTGCCTATTGAAAATATATGTCCCCGAAGTGGTTCCCACCGCAAAGGTAGTGTCGCGCCATGTATATGGGAAATCGTTGGTGCAGATAGACGCGGTTTCAGTTTGAGAATAGGTGGGATTCACCACTAAAGTGAGCGTAACTACGCTATCGCAGCCAGCTACGCTTTGCAGCGTTTGGGTGTAAACCCCCGATTCGGTGTAGGTACTGTCTGCCAATGTAAAACTACCACAAGCCGTAACTGACATAGTAGAGTATTGCACTGGATTAACTGTTAAGGTGAGTGTAACCACACTGTCGCATCCTAACGTGCTTTGTCTAATGAAAGTATATATTCCCGAAGTGGTTCCCACTTCAAAGGTAGTGTCGCGCCAAGTGTATGGAAAATCGTTGGTGCAGATAGAAACGGTTTCGCTTTGGGGTGGGGAGTCCATATCTAAGGTCAGCATCACTATGCTATCGCACCCTAAAACTGTTTGCCTATTAAAAGTGAATGTCCCCGAAGTGGTTCCCACTTCAAAGGTGGTATCGCGCCAAGTGTAAGGAAGGGTTGAGGAGCAGATGAAAATATTTTCATTTTGTGTATATGTGGGATTCGTAAGAAGCGTCATTGTTAACACACTATCTACTCCATTGCTTGCCAATAAAGTATCATGCTGTGTGCCAGCAGTATTAAAAGTTATTCCATTCCAATGCAGTGGCAAGTCATTTTCGCAAATGGTGCTGTCTAAATCCGTGTATACATTGGGTAAAACTGTTAACTGCATAGTAATCGCACTATCGCAACCGTTGGCATTAGGAATAGTGGTGGTTTGTGTACCCGCAGCGGTAAAAACAACGCCGTTCCAAGTATAAGGTAAGGCATTTTCTATAACCGTTTCAGAAAGGGTGCTAGCGCTGTTTTCAAGGATGGATAGTTGTAATGTTACAGTACTGTCGCAGCCATTAGCGGCTGAAAAAATTTGTGAATAGTTGCCCGCTTGTAAATAGTGAACCCCATTCAGGATGTATGCTTCCCCTCGGCATACGCTAGCTGTAATGGTCTGTGTGGCTGGTGGCATAACCGTTAAAAGGAGATTG
>CAYJOY010000176.1:0-2966 GCA_964371885.1 uncultured Lentimicrobiaceae bacterium
CTCAAAAAGTGATAAAAGTGGGGGTTAATTTTGATGATGCCACGCGTACAATAACCGATTGGTTGGTGGAGTAGGGGAGTTAGCACATATAACGTTTATTGCTAATAAATTTCCACATTGCTCCCCTCTATTGCGATTAGTTGGCGCGGGGTTTAAAGTTGCCTTTCTTTAAAAATATCGATGCGTCTTCAATTTTCATCATCTCACTTAAGGTTGTTTCAGGGTTTTTCTCCATAAACGCTTTTACAATTTGCCATCCAATAAACTGCCCCATTCTTCCTGGTGCTTGATTGCCAAACGGCTTGGTAAATGGAGCCTCTTGAATGTAGCGTCGTTTAGGCTCCGAACTAGTAGAGTATAACTCCCCCTTTTCAATAATATGGTTCCATACATTTCCATAATAGGTGCTGGCTAGTTGGTATTGCTCGCTTGTATAACCTATAATATCCTCAATGGGAGCATTGGGAACCATGTATTCGGTAAAAACTAACTTCTTCCCTTCAAAAATCATGGCATCTAACAAAGTACTCTGTTCTTGTGATGAGATATGTTTATATACCAATGCCTTCTTAAAACAATCTATAGCAATGTATTTTTTATCGCATCGTTCACTAATATATTTAGGCATGCCAGCGATGTCATATTTAGCATAATCGCCACCTAGGTATAGGTCAATGTATATTACTAAAGTGTTATAAAACGCATAAACAGAGGGTAACGATAAATTTATTCCCGAAATAGAGGTGATTACATCTGGTAACGAATCGTTAGGAAAATATACCAAATAATAAGCAAATGCCTCTTTTAATGCTGCCTCTAATTCGTTAGAGTTAGGAAAAGTGGTTGTTACATCGTTGTAAATATCGAGTATTTCAGGATCGCGTAAAAAACTGTGCAACTCTTCCATAAAATACTTATCTTCCCAGCAATTCTCCACAAAAAAATAAGGAGGATAGGTGGCTACTAACTCTTTTACTTCCTCTGCTAAATGGGAAGTATCTAATGAAAAAAGATCATTTTCGCTCCGAATGAGTTCCCATTCCCCTTTTTCTTTCGCTTTTTTTAGTTCTGTGTTAGATATATTGTTCTTTCTTTCTTCGTTTTTACAACTAAAAAAAGAAAAACTAAATGCTAATAACGTGATAATAAATGTGTTGATAAGTATTTTCTTCATGTCCATAATCTTTTTGCAAAAGTATATTTTTTTATTAGAAAAATGATTAGTTTCGCGGCGTATTTAAAGTCGATATATCTTTATGAAAATTATTAGTGGAACAGAGCTTGCAAAGAAAATTAAATCAGAACTTTACAATGAAATACAGCAACTCACGGCACGAGGTGCTCGTCCTCCAAAATTGTCGATAATTTTAGTAGGCGACGACCCCGCGAGTATAACTTACGTTACAAGTAAGGAAAAGTCGTGCAACGCGCTAGGTATCGCCTGCGATTTGTTGATGTTGCCCGAGGAAACATCAGAGGCAGCTTTGCTACAAAAGATAAATGCACTTAATGCCGACCCAACAGTAGATGCTATTTTAGTGCAAATACCATTGCCCGATCATATAGATAAAGAAAAAATACTACAGGCTATTCATTACATGAAAGATGTAGATGGGTTGCACCCTATGAATATGGGGCTTTTGAGTGGTAATCAAAAAGGAGTTATTCCTTGTACCCCAAAAGGGATACTAACACTTTTAAGGTCGGAAAATGTTGAAATACAGGGCAAACACTGCGTAATTATTGGGAGGAGCAATTTGGTTGGCAAGCCAATGTCGCAAATTATGATAAGAGAGAATGCCTCGGTAACAGTATGCCACTCTAAAACCAAAGATTTAGCATACCTAACCCGCCAAGCTGAAATTTTAATTATAGCAATTGGTTGTCCCAACCTATTAGATGCTACCATGCTAAAAGAGGGAGTGGTGGTAATTGACGTGGGTATTAATGTAGTAAACGGCAAACTAGTAGGCGACCTCTATAGTATTGGAAACGTATCTGAAATAGAAAAGAAAGCGAGTGCCATTACCCCGGTGCCAGGTGGGGTAGGACCAATGACCATAGTGTCGTTACTCGAAAATACCGTTCAACTTTACAAGTGGCACCTAGAGATAAAATAAACCCATCTTTAATGAAAAGAATTTCTCAAAAGATAGATTCTTGGAAAAGAAAGTTTAACCTCCACGTAGTAACCTACTTTTCAACCATCGATACGGTGCTGAAAAAACTAACGTTACTCCTTTCTTTAATTTCCATTGTTACCATCTCCTATTACCATGGTTTTTATATTTCTGCAAAAGCCGTGAAAACGATCGATTTAATTATCAATATAATCGTTGTTTTTTATCTATTCAAGTACCTTATATACTCCATATATTGTGTAAAACGAAAGCAATATTTTAAAGACCATGTAAGAGGCGGGCTGCTGTTGTTGTTTTTAATAGTTAATCTGTTTATCATCCCATTGTTTAGCAATAGTGTCGATTTGTTTGCTGTTAATGGATTGCTTCACAGTTACTATTCCTTCTTTTTACAGTTTTTTCTCATTATTATTGCCATTTCTGAAATTTCACGCTCAACTAACCTTATTTCTAGTCTCAATCTATCGCCTTCAGGTTTGATGTTATTCTCTTTTTTGGCATTAATAACCATAGGAACACTGTTGTTGATGATGCCCCGAATGACCACCACGCCCATTACTTTTGTAGATGCCTTATTCACCTCTACAAGCGCTAGTTGCGTAACAGGACTTACTGTCTTAAATACAGAATTAGACTTTTCACTGCGCGGACAGTTGGTAATATTAACACTCATTCAGCTCGGGGGAATTAATATCTTAGCATTTGCCACTTTTTTTACCACTTTCTTTTCGAAAAGTGGCGCGATCTCATTGCAGCAATCTCTTCTGTTAAAAGAAATGACCAATACCAAAAAAACATCCGATTCGGTGTTAATGTTTAAAGAAG
>CAYJOY010000176.1:2976-5077 GCA_964371885.1 uncultured Lentimicrobiaceae bacterium
TACGTTAATTATAGAGTTTGTAGGAACTTTACTATTATTTACCCATTGGCAAAATGCTGGTACTTTTAGCACAACAGCCGAAACTTTTTACCAATCGCTGTTTCATACTATATCTGCTTTTAATAATGCTGGTTTTAGTCTTTGGGGCGACAATCTCGCTAATCCTGTAATTGCCAGAAGTTATTTCCCTCAAATGGTCATTATTGCCTTAATAATTTTAGGAGGTTTAGGTTTTTTTGTGCTTCGCGATATTTTTTCGCCACAAATGCGTCATGAAAGAAGGCTACGTTCATGGAAAAAATGGGCACCAAGTACCTATATCGTTTTATATGTTACGACCTTTATTATTGTATTGGGAACTGTTTTTTTCTTCGTATTCGAATATCATTCCTCGTTATCGCACTTGCCCGCAATAGAGAAGGTGTTTGCCTCATTATTTCAAGTGGTAACCTCCCGAACTACTGGTTTTAATACCATCGACCTTACACTCCTCTCTTTGCCTGCAATTTTATTGGTAATCCTTATCATGTTTGTAGGAGCCTCACCCGGCTCAACTGGCGGCGGCATTAAAATAACCACTGCATTTGTAATCTACAAAACAATTATTGCTACCATTAAAGGATACCGACGCATTGAGTTTAGAAAGAAAACAATCCCATTAGAAATAGCCAGCAAATCCTACTCCATTGTAGTAATGTCGGTATTAATTGTTTTTCTATCCATAATAGCATTGTCGCTTACCGATAAAAATTTTACCCTCACACAGATCATGTTCGAGTCGGTATCGGCCTTTTCAACCACCGGCTTGTCGCTAGGAATCACTTCATCGTTAAGCGAACCAGGAAAAATAATATTAGTTTTAAATATGTTAATAGGTCGTATAGGAACCCTTTCTATCGCCTTCGCTTTAAGCAAAAGTGTAACGAGAACATTGCACCAATATCCTTCCACTTATTTTATGGTAGGGTAGAAAATAGGATTATTAATATCAAAAAAAAGTATATTTTTGCGCGCTAAAAAAATAGAAACATGCGAAAAGAAAAGTTTGCCATAATAGGTGCTGGCCATTTTGGCTCGGCAATTGCGTTGTCGTTAGCTCAAAAAGGAGCACAAGTCTTAGTAATAGACTCTGAAATATCTCTCATTCAAGATATATCGGAAGATGTTGCTTACGCCACCTGTGCAGATGCTACCAACAAAAGAGCACTCGAAGCTGAAAATATTACCGACTTCGACGCAGTGGTAATTGCTATAGGTAACGATTTTCAAGCACGTTTACTTTGCGCTGCCAACCTGCTAGACCTTAATATAAAAAGGATTATATGCAGAACCATGAGCAAAAATCAAAGAATCATTCTCGAAAAGATGGGTATAACCGAGTTCCTGTCGCCAGAAGATGAAATTGGAGCTCTTTTTGCAGAAAGATTAATGAACCCTAATATCCTCACTTTCCTACAACTCCCCGACGAATATAAAATTGTAGAAGTAATAACACCACAATCGCTAGTAGATTTAACCATTCATGAAGTTGATTTTAGGGGAACGCACCGCTTAAGTTTAATTACAATTTTAAGAAAATTTGATGATAACGTAAAAGGGCAAATTCAAAAAGTAGAGCATATAATAGGGGTGCCCGAAAATTCTGAAATTATTAGAGAGGAAGATGTGTTTGTCCTCTTTGGTCAATCGAAAGATATAGAATTGTTCATAGAGGCGTACCAATAAAATGGCCCCAATAGCAAAAAAATTACAAACGTGGAACCGACGGTTCAACCTTCATGTTGTAACCGCATTCCCATTCCTCGACAAGATAATGAAGATACTAACGCTCTTGGTATCGGCATTAACAATTGTGGCAATTATATACATAAATGGCTATTTTGTTTCAGAAAATACCATTCTTATTGTAGACAAACTAATTAATGCCAGTATCGTTTTTTATCTTTTAAAATTTCTAATATACTCGCTATATTCCATTGATAGAAAGAACTATTTCAAAAATCACATGGTTTATCTGGTCATGATACTGTTCCTTGTGATCAATTTCCTAGTCATTCCCATTTTTAGCAATATAGAAATCCTAACTTACGATAACTTATAT
>CAYJOY010000177.1:0-4967 GCA_964371885.1 uncultured Lentimicrobiaceae bacterium
GTATATTGCGAAAAAATGGCCATAGCAACAACGGCTACGACCATTTTAGTTATTTTAAACCATCTCATCAGTTATTACTCTTTTGAGAAGTTTGAGGTGTCTACCGCGCAAAGAGGGCAAGCCCAATCGCTAGGAAGTGCATCAAAAGGGGTGTTGGCGGCTACTCCGTTATCTGGGTCGCCAGCAGCTGGGTCATAAACGTATCCACATACGTCGCATACATACTTTTCGTTCATTTTCGTATCTTTTATAGGGTTAGTGTTTTTGTTTTTCTTTGGGTCTACATAAGTAGGCGCCGACTTCGGCGATTTAGCCTTCAGTACATCTCTAAGATAGCGATAAGTTAACGGTTCAGAGTCGGTTTCAACAATCTGAGCGTTGGTAATTTCGCATAAAAACAGAAGGTGGGTGCCTAAATCGGTAGTGTTAACTACGCGGCAATCGAACCAAGCACAACACTCCTCTTTAAGGTAAGGAATGCCCGCAGGGGTAAGTTCGTAGGTAGCACTTGCAAATTTGTTAATATCGCGTCCACTTTTATAACCAAAATCCTTAATAGTATTAGGTTTAGTAGCTTGGGTTAATGCCGAAATGGCTATTAAACCGCTTTTCTCAATTAGTGATGTGGTGTAATTATCTTTTGAAGATGAAATTACCAATTGTGATGGTGTAGCGGTAACCTGCATTACAGCATTGCCAATAAAACCATTAGCACGATCGCCATCTATAGAACTGATCACATATAATCCGTAGGTAATGTTAAAAAGGGAGTCTTGATCCATGTTAAATAATGTTAAATTTATTTGTATTTTCGTTTCTTAATTACATTGGTCGCATACAAATGCTTTTACCTCTACATTGTCTTTTATTGTTATCGACATTTTATAGAGTAAGTCGCATAAGTAACTTGGGTTTTTCTTTTCGGCTAAACGAATCGCTTTAATAAAGTTCGAACTTTGAATAAGGTTAGGTTTGCTTCCCATTAAGCTTATATAGCTAAAAAGGAAATCCTCCGAAATATATTTGCTATCTAAGAATGGGTTCATTAAGTTTACAGCGTATTCGTAGTCGTAATTTTCAATAAATAAAGAGGCCAATTTGTAGGCAGCTTCCCAACTTTCGAGTACAGGGTTGCGAATAAGTTTTATTTTATTATAGGTATTATTCTTTAAAGTAACAGCTGCTGTTGATGCCGGGCGCGTTTTTAAAAAGTCTAATATCTTAATTTGAAACTCCAAGTTAAGCACGTTTATTCTATCTTTTGGCACCCCAACCATAGTGTATAGTCGGTCTATTTGTGCTTGAATGGTGGGTACTTGTGCTTCGTTGGTAAGTGGGGTCGAGAAAATGGTACACACTACATTATTATATACTATAATAGGATCGGTAGGGTATAGTTTCACATAGTTAGCCATGGTGCCGCACGCCGATTCGGCCACTTTTGGAGATAAATAATACTGCATATACAATTTATTGATGGTAAAAGGGATGAAAGCTTGGCCATTGGGTATTACCATTTCATCTAATAAATCGAATTTATATCTTTCACCTTCCACTCTGTATATCATGTGTTTTTGAACAGCGGTGGCGAGTTTATAATTTTTGTCGGCGAGTGCTTGTTGAAACTTATAGTTGCAATATTTTTGTTCATTGTCGCCATCCATTTTATAGGTAACTGCCAGTTTTACTTTAGCAAAACGTTGTTTAGAAAGAAACTCTTCTTCTAGCTCTCGTGCTAGTGCACCACCATTGGCTTGTAGTTGCGCAATGGCTTCGTTTTTTGTTAAAAACGACATGTCGTAATAATCGGGATGATTTACAATTTGTGCTTTAAAAGCTTCCCAGCTATCGCCAGTGTTTACCACTGGAGTTACGCTGTATTTGCCCTGTAATAAATTGGCAATGCTCTGTCCGCGGAGGCTCTGGTTTCTGATTTGTGTGCTGTTTTTTAGGTAGTTAAGCGAGTTGCAAACATCTATAGTAATGCTGTTTACCGTAAATGGTGGAGCGTCAATTTCTTCGAGGTATGGGGTAATTTCTGCCAGTGTGTACGATGTTTTTTTTAGATCCTCAAAGGGAATTATCACCTCTATCTCCGATTTTTCGGCTGTGGGCATCCAGTCGCCAGCGGGTGGGTAAGTGGTAAGGTTAGGGATAAAGTTAATTTTTTCTTCATAGCGTGCATTGTGTGCCTCTACACTCTTGCGAATTACCGATTTGCAAGCTACTTTATCTTCTTTAATAATGATAATGCTAATTTCGAGCGGCTCGTCTAAGTTAATCTCTTCAGGAAGCGTAGTGATTACCGATTTAATACGTGTCCCTTTTTCTGTAATTTGATTGCCCGCAAATATATCTTCAAAGGTAATAATAGGGGAGACTATCCCTTTAAAAATTTTATCGTTATCAACTATTAATCCATCGCAGTCGTATTGTACTTCTTGAATAAAATCGAGTACAATAGCATCGCCTGTTTTTCCTATCATTTTTTTGAGAGCTTTATAGTCTCTCGTTTCAAGAAACACATAGCCATCTGCGTCAATGGTTATCATTTCGGAAAGAGCCTCAGTGGTGAAGTCGGTTAAACATTTTCTGCAAGTAGCTTCATTGTAATAATCCATTTTTCCTTTCCCTTTAGAGATAGGTGCATCTTTATCGCCAGCAGGTACCGAATAAGGTCTGAATGTGAGGTCGTTACCAAGGATAATAGTGGCGTATGCTGTTCTTAAATATTGGTCGGGAGCATAATAGAAACCAACATAAGAATATTCTGGTGCCAATAAATAAGGCATTATTTTTAAATTTTTCAGCAGCGGTTTCAGCAATTCCAAACTCATATCGTAATACGAGTACTCTTTCGCACCCTTGGTAGCTTTCGCTTTAGTGTTAATTTCGTAACCTTTATGCGAAAGCCCATATTTCTTTAACCGAAACATCAGTTCTTTATACGGGGCTACGTTTTCAGACGTTTTTTCCTCTTTAAAAGCTTGGTGCAATGCTTGGAAACGAGCAGCCGAATCTAAGTTAATGTCGTGCTTAAAAGGACCTAAGTAGGCATACTCTGCACGTAGCTCGTTAAGAAGATCGACCATACACAGGTAAATCAATTCTTCGGAGTAGTTTCCTGCATTAAAATTTTGGGAATATTTTGGATCTTTTTTTAACTTTTCAGATTCAAAATTAAGGTAAGGATTTTCAACCTGTGAAAATGCTAAATTGCTTATTAGCAATATGAAAATGACGGGGATAAAAAGTAAGCGTTTTATCATATACTATGGTATTATTTTAACAATTAAGACTTGACAAAGGTATATTTAATTTTTTACTAAATACCCATATTTTAATTTTTTTTTTACAAAAAAAAAGAGACTTTTTTTCAAGTCTCTTTTAGGTGAACTTTTTAGCTAGAAATAATCAATGTTTTATTTAAAATTTGGCAATCCCTCTTACTGCAGTATGACGATATTTCCGAACAGAAACGATGGTATCGTTATAGTAATTCTTTTCTTTTATATTGCTGGCACTTACCTCTGTGGAGGTAATATAAAATCCCCACTCGTGGTCAAAATCCTGAAATGACAGCGAATACTTATCTAGCGAATCATGTACTGGTCCTTCCGAACAAACTTCATATATTTTCAATAGTTCTTCCTCGGCTGGAATGTAAAATTTTCCACTACCATATAGCCCTCGGACATAATGTGCAGCAGCATACTGACTCCCAGCATCAAAGAATTTTTGAGTATTACTCTCGCCATCTGTGAGAGAAGTGGCTCCTACGAAATCATTATCTTCAACTAGTGAAAATTGTAGAACCCTTTCAGTTATAGCAATAATTTTTCCAGAAGTTTTATCGGGCGACAATTCATAAACAATTCCTTTTAAGCCATCTTCTTCATAGAGATCTCCTAACTCATAAGTCTTAGCCGGGGTGTTGGGTTCATTGGGGTTGTTCGGATTGTTGGGATTGTTGGGGTTGTCGTCGTCGGGATCTGAACATGAGGTTATGCACATCGTTAATCCTAGTAGCAATGTTGAAAGAAAGAATAATTTTTTCATAATAATTGATATTAAGTTAATAATTTTTTTCTAAACTCCTCAGTAAAATTTAACCTGCGAAGCACTGCTCTACTTGATACAATAAATGAAATGGGCCCATAAACATCCGTTTTCAGAATAGATACACTAACTAAATACCCCATTATGCTAAAAACGTACCCTTTTATTGAAAAAAAAATGTGAAATGCGCTGACATTTTGCAAAACAGTAATATAGAGTACCCTGCTCAGAAATCAAAAAGTGACAAATAATTTATTGATAAATAGTAGTATAGGTTTTTTTTAATGAGTGAAATCTAACGGAAAGAACATTTCTGTGAAGTCAATAAAAAAATGGCTCACAAAAAAAAGAGACCCGCTAGGAGTCTCTTTTTTTTTGTGTATGTGCAATAAAATTATCGTTTTTGTACTTTTTTTATGGCCAAATGTTTTTGCGACCATGGTGAGTTCGCGTCGTTGAAAGTAAGTACGCCACTTTCAACATCGTGTTGAGCTCCAAAGTGTAAATGTAATGCCATGGTAATAGCTGCTAAAGTTTCGCCAGAAAGTTAACCAGGTATCACTTTTACTTTTGGTTTTTCCTCTTTAGCAGGAGCTGGAGGGGCGCTATGCCCGTGCCCATGTCCGTGCCCACCTGCTCTAGGAGGGAATTTTTTGTTAAATGCACCGAGTGCTTTCACCATTAAGAAAATGGTAAATAGCACAGAGAATACAACCGACATAGAGATAACAGCTAAGCCAATACCATGTTCATCTTTTTCTTTAATATATTCCGATTTAGAGGTGGTTATTTCGTGATTGTTGGTAGACCCTGGCGTGAAATATTTAAGGTAATCTAAGTTGGTTACCATTTGTTCTCCAGCTGCTACAAGTTCATCGTCGTGATAATCGACGCGGTACCCATACGAG
>CAYJOY010000178.1:0-4297 GCA_964371885.1 uncultured Lentimicrobiaceae bacterium
GTAGCGAAAAGCATTGCACTAACCGCCACAATTACAATCGTTAAGAATAATTTTTTCATTGTTATAAATGTGTTTTTAAATTAATATTCAATCAACGCACAAAAATATATATTTTTTTTTAATAAACGCTTATTATCTGAAAAAAAGCACTATTTTTGAAGCGAAATTTTTAACAAACAATTTATATGAATTTATTTTCACTTTTTAACCGTACTCTATGCTGCACATTGTTGTGTATTTTCATTTCATTACCTCTGTTTTCACAAAAAAAACAGGAGGTAACACCTCCCGATGAAGTTACGCAAACATTTGAATTTGAACAACCTAACGCTAAAGGACTAGTATGGTCGTATGAAAACGGCATTTACGAAGCTGCTTTCAAATCGGATGGGGCACGTACAGTTACTACTATTAAAAGTGACGGTACATTAATTAAAACAATTTACGAAATTCCGCGCTCTTCATTACCATCTTCTATCACCGATTTTATCATTAAAACCTATCCAACCAGCAAAATTTCGGTAACAGAACTTTGGGAAGAACCTAATATTAGAACCTATTATTATATAGAGGTGAAGCCTGAGGACATTACCCAAAAATCATCTATATTAACTTTCAATGACGTGGGGAAATTACTTTCTAGAAAAGATCCAGAGGGATACGTAGCTGCAGCTAGCCCCAATGTTCCTGCGCAACCAGCAGATAAAGAGGAGCAACCTAAGGCTAGCAGTAAACCTGTTGCCGAAAAACAACCTGCTACTCCTAAAGCCCCTAAACCGACCAAAAACACCCCTCCCCCATCAAAAAATAGCGTAGATGCTAATACGGTTCCTGAAATCGTAAAAAAAGCATTGGTAAAAAAAGGGATTAGACCCACTAGCGGGCAATGGTTTAAGGAGGATGATCACTATCGTCTTGACATGATTTATAGAGAGCAACCTAGCCAGTTTTTTGTGAGTACTACTGGCGTTTGGCAAAAATCTTTAATTGGAATGGATAAAAAGATGGTAGTTGGGAACACGCTACTACACATTCAAAAGTACTATAAAGGGGCAAAAATTCAGAAAGGGATTAAAGAATTTAGAGCCGATAAAAACGACATGATTTGGATTTATATCACTAAAAAAGAGGATGCTAAGAATAAAATTATTACCAAATTACAATTTAACAAGCAAGGTCGCTTTATAAAAGAAGTTCCTAAAGATGGCAGTGAAATAAGTCAAGAATACATTCCTGAAGCGGTAAAGCAAGCTTTCGCTAAGAAATATCCAAAAGTACAGGGCGTCGAGTTCCAAGAAGATGATGAAGGGTATTTCTTAGGTGTTTTCTTCGGAATGAAAGGGCGCGAATTCTTAGTTATGGAAGGAAATGGCATGATTATTGAAACTCGCGTTGAAGGAAACCTTGCCAATGTAAATCCTAATATTAAAGGGTTTATTAAAAAGAAAATAAAAGGAGGAGATATTACTGGTTATTATGTAGTGAGAAGTGTGGTTGAAAAACGCAACTACTTCCTTGTTATTGTTACAGAAAACAAAACAGGAATAGTGCATAAACTTAAATTCTCAACTAACGGAAAAATTCTTCAGTAATTTAACTATAAAAAGAAGAAGAATATAAAGATTTTATAAATTATAGATAATTCATTGCATTAGCGATATTCGTTGATATTTCTAATGCAATGAAAATAGAAACCAATTGTTTAAACCTAAAAACACGAACAATGAAATACATAGAGATAAAAGTTATATTTGCTAATCCCGAACCATGGATGGATATTTTCACATCGTTATTAGCTGATGTAGGATGCGACAGTTTTTCGGAAGAGGAAGAGCATATCCTTTTTGCATACATTCCGCAGGAGGTTTACTGCGCCACCGCAGTGCAAACACTTTTTAAAGAGCAACAAACGCTCACCTCTTTCCGATATGAGATTTGTGAAGTTCCTGAAGAAAACTGGAATGCCGTATGGGAATCTAATTATAGTCCCGTACTAATTGCTAACCAATGTTATATCCGCGCTCCATTTCACGAAGCCAAAGAGGGGGTAGCTCATGAAATAGTAATAGAACCTAAAATGTCGTTTGGCACAGCGCACCATGAAACTACCTCATTAATGATTGAGTACATTTTAGAGGATAATTTCGAAGGGAAACAAGTGCTTGATATGGGAGCAGGGACGGGTGTGTTAGCGATTCTTGCTTACCAAAAAGGGGCTAATCCTGTTACTGCAATAGATATTGACGAGTGGGCATACTTAAATAATCAAGAAAACAACAGTAGGAATAACGCCAACGATATTGAAGTACTCATGGGAGGTGCTGAACTTTTAAAAGGGAGAACATTCGACGTAATTATTGCCAATATTAATCGCAATATATTATTAAACGACATGGAATATTACACGCAAGCATTAAAAAATGAGGGGGTAATATACTTTAGTGGATTTTATTTAGGAGAAGATCTGGAAAAAATTTGCCAAAGAGCCAGTGAATTAGGGTTGCAATTTATCAGTAATAAAGACAAAAACAACTGGTGCTGTGCTAAGTTTAACAAGCAGTAATAATAACGTAAAATGTTGGAAATTTGAAAGAAAGTGGCGGGAACGAGAGTTGAACTCGTGACCTCCGGGTTATGAATCCGACGCTCTAACCAACTGAGCTACCCCGCCAAACTTTGAGGGTGCAAAAATACACTTTTTTTCGTTACAATGAGCGTTATTTGTTATTTTTTTTACAAAAATAATACGCAGCTGAAAATCAAGCAGTTTCGAAAACCTGCATTTAAGCACCTCTCAGGTTATTTTACTCTTGTTTTGTTAAATTCATTACGCTTACAATTTCTAAGACGTTATCAATTTCGTCAGTTTCATTAGGATCACTTTTTATTGTACTATGGGTCTCAGTGTTTAAGATTAACTGGCTATCGTTTAGTTCTCCTGTACCACTCATAGTGGTGTTATAGTTAACACCTAAAAGATTTTCAATAGCAGATTCGCTAAATGTAATTTTGTTACCAGATACAACTGCAGGGATTGACATTCCTTCGGTTGAGAAGATTACTGTGTTTTCGTCTTCACCTAATGTAAAAACAATTGGGCTCTGTAATGGTATCGCGGTAGGTCCAGAGGTCGAAACTTCACCAGTTAGATTGTCGGTCATAGTTATTGACGAAGTGACAGTACCATCGTAAGTTCCTACAAATTTCTCTGCTTCAGTTTGTTTTGAACACCCTACCAATACAAGTAAGGCAACAGCTAGGATAATAAATAATTGCTTTTTCATAATATAAATATTTGGTTAATAAAAATGTTATTTTACAGCGAATATTGAAGTGCAAATATACTTATTTTTTCATTATTGTGGCTACTCAGAACAAAAAAAAATCAAAAACAATTTTTCACTGTCTTTGATATATTATGGAGAAAATGGTAATTATTTGTGATTACTGCTTGAATAATCCGAAGATTGCAGCCCCACTTCCCGACATGGCTGCATAGCAAGCGCCTCTTTGGTAAAACTGTTCTTTTATTAAGGCTAATTCAGGATGTTTCGAAAAGGCATATTCTTCAAAATCGTTAATTATCAAACCCTTCCATTCAGCTATGGGTTGCTGTATTAATTCGCTGAGTACTTTTTCGCGCCTCTTTGGTTTTACATTAGCGTAGGCCTCTTTGGTAGCAATATGTATATTAGGAAATTCTATTTCTATTGTAAATTTAGATACATCTATTGAGCATTGGGTAAGAATTTCACCTCTTCCAGTGGCATACATTGGGGTGTTTTTCAGGAAAAAAGGGACATCGCTACCTAACTGTAGTGCGTAATGGGCTAAGCGAGATTCTGGTATTTGCAATGCAAACATTGTGTTTAACATTCTTAGTACAGTGGCGGCATTGCCCGACCCTCCCCCTACCCCTGCACCAGAGGGGATATTTTTAGTGAGGGTAATAGATACTGGCGAAATGGGGTAATCGGCAGCTATGAGGCGGTAGGCTTTCGTGCACAAATTACTTTCTGTTTCTACCTCAAAATCGGCATTATGCACTTGCAGAGTAAAGGTGCTCGATTTTTCAATTTCAACTGTGTCAAACAGTTGCTTACAAGGAACAAAGATGGTTTCCAAATTATGGAAACCATCTTCTCTTTTATTAATTATTGACAAACCTAGGTTTATCTTACAATACGATTTTTCAATCATGTTACCTCTTATCCTAGGAATGGATAACCGTACTCTGTAGGTGGCACTAATGTTTCTTTCACTGTACGAGGGCTAATCCAACGGTAAAGGTTCAATT
>CAYJOY010000178.1:4307-4933 GCA_964371885.1 uncultured Lentimicrobiaceae bacterium
CACCAGTACATTTATCGTTTAAGTAGAAATTACCCGCAGCATAACGGAGAATATTAGTAGCTTTATTCATTGCATAACGGTCTCTTGCAAAAATAGATCCAGTTAATGCATACGCAGAAGTTTGGTCGCAAATATGTAATGTTTCTTCGTATTTGTCATCATTATATACGAAAACTGTAATTACGGGTCCGAAAATTTCTTCTACCATCGATTCATAATCTGCTTTTTTAGCTTCAATAATAGTAGGTTCTACAAAATACCCTACCGATTTATCGTAGCCACCACCTAGTACTATTTCTGCATCTGGCGAAGCTTTTGCTCTATCGATATAAGCAGCAATATTATCGAACGATTTTTCGTCGATAACAGCATTTACGTAATTAGAGAAATCTCTTACGCAGCCCATTTTTACGGTTGCCATCATTTCGTTGATGTGTGCCATTGTTTCATTATAGATAGAAGCTGGGATATAAGCGCGAGAGGCTGCCGAACATTTTTGTCCTTGATATTCGAAGGCACCACGTACTAAAGCTACTGCTAATTCGCGAGGATCGGCTGAAGTGTGTGCAAAGATGAAATCTTTACCGCCAGTTTCTCCAACTATTTTAGGATATGTTTTGTATCCA
>CAYJOY010000179.1:0-4286 GCA_964371885.1 uncultured Lentimicrobiaceae bacterium
GGGTTTAACTACGATGCTAAATTACCAGATCTTTGCCACAGATTAATTGACAATACTATTACTGCAGATCAAACTGCTCAATTAACAGAATTATCGGCAAAAGCTATCATCCCTGGAACTGAGCAATATGCAAGTTTAATGGATTTTGCTACAAAATATATTGATGTATTTAATGTAGGTTTCCAATACGCATTCTTAGCTGCTGTAGGTGCAATGGCTATTTCGCTTGTTGTTTGGATTGCTAGCAAAAATACACTTCCAGATCCAGCTAATAAGGCAGCCGTAAGTAAAGATGGTGCTCCTGAAGTGAAAATGTCGGCTGATGAAATTCGTCAACGTCTTTATGCTCTTTTCGCAGTATTCGGAATCGTTATCTTCTTCTGGTTCTCTTTCCACCAAAATGGTCTTACTTTAACCATGTTTGCCCGCGACTATACCGATTTATCTTGGATAAATATCGACTTAGGGTTCGTTCAAATTGTTGGTGCAGAGATTTTCCAATCGTTTAATCCTTTCTTTGTTGTTTTCTTAACTCCGATTGTTATTGCTATATTTGGTTGGTTAAATGCTAAAGGTATTGAGCCCTCTACTCCAAAGAAAATTGCCATTGGTATGTTAATTGCTGCATTAGGTTTTGTAGTAATGATTATTGGATCTACTGGTTTACCATTATACGATGACATGAAATCGGGTGTTGAATTTACAATGGCTTCGCCATGGGTACTTATTGGAACCTATTTCATACTCACAGTAGCTGAGTTATTTATATCTCCTCTCGGAATTTCATTCGTTTCTAAAGTGGCACCTCCACACCTTCAAGGTTTAATGCAAGGTATGTGGCTTACCGCTACTGCTATTGGCAACTCGTTATTATTCTTAGGAGCTATTTTCTATGAAAATATTTCTATGTCTGGAACATGGTCTGTATTTGCTGTAGCATGCGTTATCTCTATGATTGTAATGCTTTCTATGGTAAAATGGTTAGAAAGAATTGCTAAATAAGCAACTTACACCATTATATTAAAAAAGCTCAGAATTTATTCTGGGCTTTTTTAATGTTACGATACACAATTATAGCAAAAAAAAACTATCTTCGCCAAACCGTAACCCAACGTAAAATGATGCAATCCCAGTTTTTATAAATCACATTATTTCAAAAACTTACAACCATGTCATTTTTTTTGCTAATGTTAATTATTCTTAAACATCATATAGAATTTTGGATAATCCGTGCTCACCTAAAAAGGATGAACGAACCTTATAGTAACCGCTCTAATTACCATTTTTCGAATCTATTTCATTTAAGAAAAATCTATAAGGAAAAAGAGAGGAGCATAGGAATGTTTTACTTCTTTTTAATTAACGCATGCCTAAATCTTATTTTAGGTTTTGCTATCGTCTTATTATGGGAATGGTAACAACCGGTGAAATGAGGTGCGATATATTTCATCTCTACAATTTATAATTACAAACCAGCCTTCCAATCCGAATACTCACATTTTAGAAAAGGGACAATAGGTTCCAGATATGAATACGAGAACGATTGCTCGCGCACTTCCTTAGGAATAATAGTTTGGGTATCTTCGAACGTATTCAACAAATAGATAATAAAGCTAAAAAAAAGCACTACCTTACAGGCTCCAAAGAGGGCACCCGCAACACTGTTTACCACGTCGGGAATTAATAATTTTATGAGTCGTTCTGCCATTTTTCCTAATAAAAAAACCGCTATAAGTACAATTAAAAATGTAATAACATAATATACTTGCTCTGGTATTTGGTCGTTGTTAATGGTGGCAGCCACTTGGTCGGTGTAACGAAGCGAATACAATCCTAATATTAGGGCGCCCAAAGACACTACCTCGCGAATAAAACCGTGATTAAACCCTTTATAAGCAAACCACGCAAGTGGAATAAGTATTACAACATCTAAATAATTCATGGTTAAGAATTGCTTTTTATATTTATATGTTTTTGAATAATGGAGGCATATTCAAAATCTTCATTTTCAATGGCCTTATTTATCAAGTCGTTGAGTTCAGTCAATGTCATTTTCTCCAATAATGGGGTGGATTCCTCTATAAAATCCTCTACTTCCGATATATTAAATACTTTTTCTGCTGCATTAGCAGTCTCGTGCGTCCCATTTTGGTTTAACAATTTTTCATTTATAAAAATGGGGGCGTTACACATAATGGCCATAGCCACAGCGTCGGAGGGGCGGGCATCGAAGGTAACTATTTTATCCTCCGTTTCGGAGTACATCTCCATATCTGCAAAATAAATCCCATCTTGATATGCTCTAATTACCACCTGCTTTAGCGATAATTTAACACTAATACTTACATTTTTAAGCAGTGCGTATGTACTCGGGCGCCTCGTCTCTATTCCGCTTATCAATACTAAAATATTTTTAGCTTCAGTAATTCCTATGTTTATAGAGATTCTTCGATCGCCCTCCTTTTCATAAAAGTGCAAATCGTACACCTCTACCGAATGGCTACTGGTAACCTCCACTACATCTAATTCTACAAGCGTCATGGGAGCTATTTTTTGTTGGGTTCAACGTAAACAGGAATATTATCTTTTTTAATATAGGAATAAATAATTAACCCTACACCTACTATCATGAAAGGGATACTGAGTTTTTGCCCTATTAACAAACTCATTTCTAACTCCTTCGTTACTTGCACCTCTTTTACGTATTCAATAAAGAATCTTGCAGTAAAAATAACGGTGAGCAATATCCCCATAGTTCTACCAGCAGGTATTTTTGCGTTAGCCACTTTAAAATAGTAAACAATCATAAACAGATATAGCAAGAAGTAAACCAGCGATTCGTACAACTGCGCAGGGTGTCGAATGGTATCGGCTACACCGTTTCCTCCATATATAAAGTTAAAGCCCCAGGCTACCTCTGTAATAGAGCCTACAATTTCGTGGTTCATTAGGTTTCCTAAACGGACAAACGCTGCCGCAATAGGAATTACAATACACAAACGGTCTAACAACCAGAGTGGTTGCATTTTATTTTTCCACGCAAAATAGCTTAAGAACAGTATTAACGAAATAACGGCACCGTGGCTAGCAAGCCCTTGAAACCCAGTAAAGTTCCAATTCTCATCGAACGGAAGAAACACTTGTAATGGATGTTCTATCAGGAATTCGGGTTCATAAAAAACAAAATGGCCCAAACGGAGCCCCACCACTGTCCACACAATGGCCCATATAGAAAGGCGATCGAGCAACTGCATAGAGAGCTGCTCTTTTTTGAAAATTTTCTGTAACGTTAAGTAGGCTAAAAAAAATCCTAATGCTAGTAACAAACCGTACCAACGAAGTTGGAAACTTCCAATACTTATAATTTCGGGATCTACAGACCAGGTAATGTGCGCTAAATCTATCATGGTTATAATTTTTTCATTCTTATTGGATTGCTATATATTTTAAGGAGATAATTCATCATTTTCTCTTTACTCACATCGTCGCAAATAGCCTGTTTGTTCAAATATTCTATAAACTGCTCTTTCTCTTCTGTGGTATAAAACAACGAGAAGCGGGAGGTGTTCTCATCAATATCATAAGCAATATAGTTAGTATTGTAAAGGTAGTAATTATCGTGAATCTGTCTATCTACAATTTCTCGTGCCTGAGCAAACTGGTCATTTATCGATAAATTTTCATCAATGGCATCAAATTCGTGGTGGAGGGTATGACCTATGTAGAGGGTCATTTCCCCTTTATAACCTATAAATCCTTGGATGATGCTTTGCAGGTCCTCGCCCGGTTTTTTCTCATATTTTCCCATTTCCGACAACGCCAACTCGCGCGCCTTAAAGTGGTCGCATGGCTCATACTGATATGAAATGGTAGAAGTAGATATTTTTATCTTTTTCAAAGCTTCAGTGGGCGACATTTTTAGAGAACGCACCAACATTTTTAACAACCCTTGCTGTGTTTTGTCTATTCCATCTTTTGCTCTTCCTCCGCGTTGGGCTATCCAAATCGACTCTTTCTCTACAAAAAGGGTATGTTGAATATAGTCTGAAAGTTGCTTCGTATGCTTCAACAATTCGGCTTTATCTTTATCATCGCGGTACACCAAAAACATTTTGTTCAACCGCGCTAAGGTAACATGCAACTGTTCTTTAACTAAGTTGTTGCCAATAGCCGAACGCGTAGCTCCCAAGCCTTGCTCGAAACGTACTATTTGCAAAAACGTAGAATCGAGCACAATGTCTCGATGATTTCCAATAAAAACTTGAGGATGCTCTAAATCTATATTA
>CAYJOY010000179.1:4296-4929 GCA_964371885.1 uncultured Lentimicrobiaceae bacterium
AAATCTCTTGTCGATTTACATGCTAACGCTTTCTGGCAAAGCTCATCAACACTACGATTTAATTGCAAAAGCTGCAGCTTTTCAATAAATGAAGTATCTGAAAACAGTTGTCGTATGGCTGCTAAGCCTTCCTCTTCATTAAAAGGGCGAATATCGTCATATAAGTTTACATTCATCATTCCTCTTTTTATTAGTTACATATTATATTGTACTTACTATTTTTGCTTTTGAGTATTATGCGTTGTTGTCGTTGTCTTCTTTTCTTATCTCTGATTTCAAAAATAAAGATACAAAGATATTCAAAAATAAGCCATACAGCAACACCGACAACGATAAAAAAACTAACTTTCCTGGCAGTTTTTCGTCTATAATATTCGATTGCGAATATTTCATAAAGTATAAAACTATTAAGTCTATGAGAATGAAGAGGAAAGAGAAGAAAGATATTAAAACTCCATAACTAAAACTTTTACGATAGGTCATAATATTATCGCAAAAAGTCTCTTTTATAAATTTTATTGACCAAAACTGCGACATAATAATGATGATTAGCATCATTATATCGATCGCTTTTTCATACATTTCGTATTCAATGGTAAGTAATTTCACATGATACCAGCCAAATAATACCTG
>CAYJOY010000180.1:0-440 GCA_964371885.1 uncultured Lentimicrobiaceae bacterium
ATATTATCACATGGAATATATACCTAAAAAAATATTTTTATTACTTCTCGTCCTAATTACCTCTTTTGTTTCTACTGCTCAGGAAAATCAAACAAAAGATTCATTAACAATTGATGAAACTTGGAAAC
Organism: uncultured Lentimicrobiaceae bacterium; assembly: GCA_964371885.1. GTDB lineage: Bacteria > Bacteroidota > Bacteroidia > Bacteroidales > WCHB1-69 > CAYJOY01. The sequence goes on from CAYJOY010000180.1 coordinate 129, forward strand.
TTTTAAAGAATTACCAAGATTTGTCATTTGACGAAGCTGTTGAGATTCTTTTTAATGTAAAATATGATAAATATGACTCTGTTAAATATGAGTTTCTTGTTGACAGTGTCTTTCGGATTGTTAATAGACCTTTCTATCTATCTGAAATAAAGCGGCGCCAAACTATAGACTCCCTTTATAATATTATAAGAGATACATTAAAATTTTCTTTAGAAATAAATCAGGATACAATAACCGATTATAAGAACATTAATATCTACATTTCTTACGTGAAAGATAAGGTGGCAGGTCTTCAAAAATTGCAAGTTATAG
>CAYJOY010000180.1:450-1939 GCA_964371885.1 uncultured Lentimicrobiaceae bacterium
CAATCGTTTGACTCTCTTTACATGATAGTGCAGTATAAAGATATTTACTTGCATTTATATCAAAGTTCTTATTTTAAAAATTTTTACCATTTAAAAGAGTTGGAAATTTATCATGAAACTCGTCCATATACTAATCTGTTTACAAATTGGGATACGGATACAATTCGTGAAAAAGCAAGAGCTAGCGATTCAGAAGGTTTTGTGTATGCTCATTACAACTGTTATGCCTCTACTTGTACTTGCCATGAAATATTAATAGAAAATTTAAAAGAGTTTTATAAAATTGGAAAAAATCTTGTTGAAAAAAAGTAATTTACATATCTTTCTGATTATGTACATGATAAAATTAAGAAAACAAACGCAACTTTACCAACAATAATAAAAATTAGCTATCTTCGCCCCGCAAAACCCACCCCAAAAAAACAGCAAAATGAACCCGCCCAAAACCCCAAACTACCACCCCCAAATTCCCCACCACCTCGGGACAACTACCCCGCGTGCCACCACTTACTGTAGAGACTGGGCACGCCCAGTCTCTACCAATGGGAAAACCCGCACTTTTGAACAGGGTGGGGGAGGCACTTGCAGCACGGGCAACTTTCAACCTTCAACTTTCCAACTTTCAACTATTTTCCCGAGCCTGAGCCCCTACGTGTACTGCGCTAACAACCCGGTTATTTTGGTGGACCCGGATGGGCGGGATTACTACCCCATTATAGATGAAGAAAAACGGACAATAACCATTACAGCTGTTTATTATACGGCAAATGCCAATAAAGGGAGACTTCAAGAAGCTATAAATGAATGGAATGACCAGTCTGGGAAATATGAAGTTTCAGTTTGTGATTTTGAAGAGGGTGCTAATAAGAATTATACTGTGAATTTTGACCTTAAGATAATGGATAAAAACTATGAAACAGATACAGATGCCCAGGTTGATATGCCTTTTTCAAGAGCGTATTTCAACTTTTTTTCAGTGAGTAACCAAGGTCTGGAAGTTGGAGAAAAAGGGAAATATACTGGATTAAGTATTCAAGTTGGAGAAAAAGCAAAGAAAAGAACAGATATACATGAAATTGGACACTCTTTAGGAATTGGACACACTTCTCATGGGGTGATGAAGCAAAAAAGTTCTAGTGCAGACATTAGAATGGAGCATGTTATATCAATTCTTCAAAATTCTGGTGCTCTAATATTTGGAAATACAGTTGGAACTTGTTCAACAGATGATCATGCAAATACCAAAAATATTAATAATATATCTGGTCACTTAAGACCTAAGCTTAACAAATAAAACACGGTAAAATGAAAAAAATATTTATTAGTTTTTGTCTAGTTATTTGCTTCTCAAATATGTTTGGACAGTGTACTCTAACCGATTCTTTACCTCAAGTTATCTTCATATCGCACGTTGAATGTTCAGATTTAGTATACATAACTCCAAAAGACGCAGAACCAACCTATTATTATAAAAATGGAATAATAGAAA
>CAYJOY010000180.1:1949-2232 GCA_964371885.1 uncultured Lentimicrobiaceae bacterium
AAGTAGAAGACAACTCGTTTATAATGCACAGAGATAGTCTAAATAAAAAATACAAAGGAAAAAAAATAATAAACCCAGAATATGATTATTTAAGTGATGACTGCTATCTATTATTTGATTATACCGCAGGCATATACAAATATGTTTTCCCGATAGTGAACGATACATTGCAGAATAAAATTAAAGCCAAATATTTTAATCCTTGGATTCATTTTATAACAACTACTCCAGGAAGAAAAGACTTTGAAGGTTATTGCTATACTTCGGATTTTAAAAACACTGA
>CAYJOY010000180.1:2242-4926 GCA_964371885.1 uncultured Lentimicrobiaceae bacterium
TGAAACAAATCGATGGAGTTCAATAAGAACACAAAGGTTAAAACATGAAAAAACTCTCAATGGCATATACGTTAAAATGTTAGTGCCTTTATAAATACTAAATTCAAAACGCAACCCTAGCAGCAACCCAAAAAAATCCTATCTTCGCCAAACCAAAATCCAGAAAATGAAACCCCAATCCACCGCCAGCGCCACCCTTTTTCACACTACCCAATCCGCGCATATAGCGGGGTATTGGCAAGTTGGGAGAACCCATAATTGCTCATCGCTCATTGCTCATCGCTCATTACAAAAGCGTGCCCGCTACTACGAAAGCAGCTTGAGCATCTGGCTGAGCGTGGATCCGTTATCGGATAAATACCCGAGCCTGAGCCCCTACGTGTACTGCGCTAACAACCCTGTTATTTTGGTGGACCCGGATGGGCGGAGTTTTGGGGATTTTTATGATTTGCAGGGAGAGCATTTGGGGGACGATGGTATTGACGATAATCAAGTTTATCTTGTAACAGATAAAAGCGAAGCCTTAGCAATAAAAGAAAACACCTCTGCGGGAAAAACATCTTCTCTTAAAATACTCCAATCAGCTAAGCTTTTACCTGATAGAGAGGCTTTAACACAAATGTATGAAAGTGCTTGTAATGCTGAAGGAGAAGAAGAAATAGGAGGCCATTATGGCAATACGAATGGAGATCCCAAGAAATGGGAAGTTACACAAACACCTGAATCAGGAAAATCAAAAGATGGGATAGACCTTGATGATAAGTATGTTAATGCAAAAAGGAAATATTATAATGAGGATGGAGTTATGGTACCAATTAAAGGCACGTGGCATGTTCATGCTTGGGGGAATCAACCTCCTTCACCAAGAGATTTGGATAACGCAGAACGGAGAGTGAATGAAGCAAGTTACTCAGGTCCATTTTTTGTTTTTGGAAAGTTAGACAAGAATGTGTATATATACAATGGTGCTAGAGAAGTATTCACAATTTCAAATAAAAATTTTGAGAAAATAATATACCGTGAAAAATAAACATCTGCTTATTACATTGCTTTTTATAATCTTGAGCTTTACCGTAGTTGCACAGCACGAAAAAGAAGCGTTGAGTACGCCACCCATAAAGTGGCGTGGAGTAGGTCAATTTTTTGATAATGAAAAGGTGGTTAAACCCAAGCGCGATAATTTCACTTTGTATGTAGTGTTTCATGATACAGTCAATGAAAGCCTACGCGTTTTAAAGCCCTTAGAGATAGATAGCTTTGCCTTAAAAATAAAAGAGAATGAGATATTTAATGTAGTGTGCACTTATAAAAACAATGTTTTTGTTTTTCCAGAATTAGCTGTAACTTATTATGATAAAGAAGTCTGGGATTTTGGATGTGTAAAAATATATAGCGCACAGCAAAAAAACAAGAAATATAGAAAGGTAGTGAATAGTGCCACATTTGACAATATTGATACCCTCCCATATTATTATATCGATAATTCGTGTTTTCCCACCTATCCGCCCCAAAAAGAGCAAGAAATGGCAGAGGACTATTTATGCTATGTTTGGTTACCAGGCTCTTATTTGATCCCAAATTTTAAAAAATATCAAAATGAATGTCGTGAATATTTACAAAAAATTGAGCAGCAATATTATGAACAACAATAAGTTCCTGTCAAGAAATTTATCAATAAAAACCATAGTAACGATATGCTTTGGTATGATGTTCCTTTCGTTGGGTGCGCAAAATAAGCAGGTGGGCCTGTGTAGCTATTATAAAAATGGAGAAGAAGTAATGGTAGATAGTGCTGCATTTCAGTTGTATGTTATTGTAAAAGATTCTGCGGAAATATTTATTATAAAACCCTCTTTAATAGATAGTTTTAGTATTTCTCTGCCTTCAAATAGTGCCGTTGAACTTGTTTTAAAATTTAATAATGAAGTAATGGTAGTTCCTTACGATATCGATGCAACTGCTACTACAGAATCGTGGACAATTGGTTATGCTAAAATCTATCATACGAGTGCAATAAACAAGATGCGCCATTATCATTTGCCTCCTCCCTTTGAGTTTGATAGTATATGGCACAGCAGGTATTTCATTGCGCTAGTTTACGATAAACACCGACGTTTAACCTCTCTTCCACAAAATTTAAAATGGTACCACATAGGAAAGAATACTAACATCTTACAATCAAATCCAGCAAAAGCTAAGCAAGCAGATGTTGTTATAATGTTGTATAAAAATAAAACACATCCTAATTGGAAAGGAACTCCCATGGAATGTTTGGGAACCTCGTATCCAATGCCAACATTTTTTTCATCAGAGTACTATTTGATAAAAGATTTCAGACAATATAAAAGAAAAAGTAAAAAATATTGGCAACTAATAGAGACTTTATATCGCAGTAAAAATGGAGATAAAATATAGAGGTTAATTTCAAATAAAAATACCTATCTTCGCCCCGCAAAACCCAAACCCAAAAAAACATATAATGCACCCACGTCACCCCCTTTTTTACTACCCCACAACAAGCCCCCAAGCTAATTACGCATTAAGCATTACGAATTATGCATTATCTCCCGCTCGCTACACCTTTTCTGCCAAAGAAAAAGACACCGAAACGGGCTACAGCTACTTCGGCGCCCGCTACTACGAGAGCAGCTTGAGCATCTGGCTGAGTGTGGATCCGTTATCGG
>CAYJOY010000181.1:0-4909 GCA_964371885.1 uncultured Lentimicrobiaceae bacterium
AACGAGGCACCCGATGAAATTCCTAATATGTAGGGGTCGCAAATTGGGTTACGGAAAACAGCTTGAAAAACAACGCCACACGCAGCAAGCGCTGCCCCAGCCAGCACACTCATAATAATACGCGGCAAACGGAGCACTGTAATGGTAAGCTCTTGATTTTGAGAAATATTATCTAAATTTACAGGAAACCCTAGTTGCGAAAACAATATCTTATAGGTCTCTAAAAACGATATCTGCGCAGCACCAAAGGTGCGCGCAAATATCATAGTTATTAGTAATATGCCTGTGAAAAGCACTATAAAAAGAGGCTTGCTCTTCTTCATTATACTTTGGCTAATGCTTGTTCTAAGTCTGCAATTATATCGTCAACATCTTCAATTCCTATAGCTAAACGAACAAGTCCATCGGAGATACCGCTTGAATAACGTGCTTCTCTGCTGGTTTTTGAGTGGGTCATAGAGGCCGGATGCGACATTAGCGACTCTACGCCACCTAACGAAACGGCTAATATTATTAATTCAATATTATCCATTAATGCTTTTCCTGCTTCTAAACCACCTTTAAGCTCGAAACTCATTAACGAACCCGAACCACTCATCTGTTGCTTTCCTAGTTCGTATTGAGGATGCGTTGGTAAGCCTGGGTATTTTACCCATTCTACTTTAGGGTGCTTTTGCAACCATTCTGCCACTTTCTGTGCACTCTCTTGTTGCTGTTTTACTCTAATTGCTAGTGTTTTAACCCCTCTAATTACCATGTACGCTTGTGTTGGATCCATGTTGCATCCTGTTATAACCATTACGGTACGAACTAGCTTGTCTAACTCTGCCGTTTTCGACATAACAGCACCTGCTACGATGTCGGCATGACCATTAAGGAATTTAGTCATAGAGTGTAACACTACATCGGCACCTAAATCTAACGGTTTTTGAAGAATAGGACTACAGAATGTATTGTCTACCACAACTACCATATCGTGTTCGTGTGCAATTTCCGAAGCTCCTTTTATGTCGGTAATGGCAATAGTAGGGTTGGTTGGGGTTTCCAAATACAACATTTTGGTATTGGGGCGGATCGCTTTGGTTATATTCTCGAGATCAGAAGTATCTACGTAGGTGAAATCGATTCCATACTCTTTCCAAAATTTCTCAATAAGATTTCTTGAAGGGCCGTATACTGCATCGGTAGAAATAATGTGGTCGCCCATTTTTAGGAAAGCCATGTACACGGTATTTACCGCCGACATTCCACTTGAGGTTACCACACAGTTGGCAGCATTTTCTAATTTGGCCAGTACCGTTTCTAGCGCGCTTATAGTAGGGTTCCCAATGCGCGTGTATATAAACCCTGGGTCTTCGCCTGCAAAGCACGCAGCGCCATGATCGGCATTTTTAAATTTAAAAGTGGACGATTGGTAAATGGGGGTTACCGCGGCTCCAACATTGTTTTCGATGTCGGCACCATGTACCAAGATAGTCTCTTCTTTAATATTGTTATGTTTCATTATTATTTAAAATTCTATTTTACTTATATGTTATAATTAACTAAGATGAAAAAAGATATTACATTTCGCTAATCCATTTACGGATTACTTCTTCTTTCTTTTGATCGGTTGACAATTCCTGACGTAATATTTTCTCTGCAACATCAATAGAAAGCATTCCTATCTCATTTTTAAGGTCGGTAATTGCTTTCATTTTTTCGTTTTGAATCGTTTTACGTGTTTCTTGAAGCATTTGCTCATTCTCTTTTTCTCTTTTAATGCGCGCTTCTTCGTTTGTTTTCTCTATCAGTTTTCTGGCATCTGCAATAATTTTATCTCTCTCTTCTTTTGCTTCTACTAATAGTTTAGCATGTTCTGATTGAAGATTTTTCATCTCTTCTTTCACTTTTTTTGCTGCATCTAGCTGTTCTTCTATAAAGTTTTCTCTTTTAGAGATAGAAGAGGTGATTACAGGCCATGCGAATTTTGCTAGAATAGCAAATAAGATACCGAAGCCTATGAGCATCCAAAACAACAAACCTACTGAGGGGGTTACGAGTTCCATATATTTTTGTATGTATGTTTTTAATTATTTCTTTTTTAATAATAAGGATAATAATGAGGGTGAGTGCCTATCGCACCATCACCCTCGTTATTTCACAGAATGATGTTATGCTACTGCAATAAGTAGACAAACCACGATTGCGAAAAGGGCAACACCCTCTACGAAAGCAGCGGTTAAGATCATGTTTGTTCTGATGTCGCCTGCAACTTCTGGTTGGCGGGCAAGAGCTTCTACAGCACCTTTACCAATTTGACCAATACCAATACCTGCTCCAACAGCAGCAATACCTGCTCCGATACCTGCTCCCATTTTTCCGATGCCTGCACCTGCCTCAGCAGCCGCTTGTAATAATGTTAATCCTGTCATAATTTATTAAATTTTAAGTAAATAGGTTTTTATTATTGTATTATTTTTTTTCAATATTTGCCACTTCTTCGTGGTGTGCCTCTTCGTGATGATGCTCCTCTAATGCTAAGCCAATATAGATAGATGTTAACAATGTAAATACAAATGCTTGTACAAATGCTACTATTAACTCTACAAAGCCCATAAATATATAAAAGAAGATAGAAACTGGCGAAACAGCAAAGCCAATAGCGGTATTCATAGCTCCGAAGATAAATATAAGTCCGATGAAACCTAGTATAATGATGTGCCCCGCTGTAATGTTAGCAAATAAACGGATCATTAACACGAAAGGCTTGGTAAATACCCCTATAAGTTCAACAACGGGCATTAATGGAATGGGGAATTTTAACCACCATGGAACACCAGGCGTGTTAAAAATATGAATCCAATAATCTTTTTTCGATGAAAACAAGGTGATAAAAAATGTGATTAAAGCCAAGAAAGCTGTAATAGCAATATTCCCTGTTACGTTAGCTCCTCCTGGAAAAATTGGGATTAACCCCATAAGATTGTTCAAAAGGATAAAGAAAAATAGCGTAAGTAGGTACGGATAATATTTTTTATATTTATCTTTGCCTATAGATGGAATCGCGATGTCGTCGCGAACAAATAAGATAATAGGCTCGAGTAACGACTGCAACCCTTTAGGAGCCATCCCATCTCTTCTTTTATACGATTTTGCTACAGATAAGAATATCCATATCAGAATCAATACCGAGACAAGGAGTGCGCATACATTTTTGGTAATCGACAAGTCGATGATTAAGGCATCTGTATTAATAGTGTATGCTTTCCCTTCTTCTAGAGTTCCTGTTAAGGGCTCGGTTAGTTTCACAATTGTTCCCGATGTTTCTTCAGTAAACCCCATAGCATAGCCGTTGTATGCATCGGTGCCATGGTGAAACTTCGACGACGAGAAACAAACCAATTTCCCTTCATCTATTAATATTATAGGTAATGGCACCGAAATGGAGTGGCCACCTATATCTGTTATATGCCACCCATAACTGTCAATTACGTGGTCAATGATGTAACTACTCACCTCGAATTCGCCACTTTTTCCTGCTGCGTTGGCAGAAAATGAGCCAAAAAAGAATAAAACAGCAACTAAAATGCCTTTTATTGAATGTAGAATATTCTTATAATTCATTTGTTTTTATTTAATTAGAGCGTTTCACAAAAGCCAAAATAGCTTTAATTACGGCCGCGCTAATATAAGAAAAAAGTTATTTAAAATGCAACTTCGTTATTTTTATTTTTTTCTCTGTACTCTTTTTGTGGAATATGAGCTTGCAAACGATTTTGTTTGGCTATTGCATCCATCTTCTGTTGCGTAGCCTCATCCAAAAATACCGATCTAATCTTCTCTTTTATATATTTTATAGCCAAATCGTTAGGATGACAATAGTCGTGGGCATAAAATCTATAATCACGTAAATCATCCATCATTATTTCATAAGATGGGTAATAAAAAACATTCTTGTCATCTACTAATTCATCTACTAATAAATGTAATAACGATTTACTCACCTGGTTTTGATGAAAACCCTCTCCCAAATGGCGGACAGGGCTAACCGTAAGTATTACCTTCATTTTCGGATTCTTTTCAAACAAAAGGTTAAGTATCGCTTTATATCGTGCAGTTACATCATGCAACGCTATTCTCTCCTTTTCAAAAAGGTTATTATTAACTTTATGACAATTGGCTACTATTTGCTGGTTAGCAGTATAACGATAGTAATAAGCTGTGCCGAAAGTAATAAATAGGTAATCGGTATTTAATAGCCAATTGGAGGTTTTTGCTATTTGCTCTGTTATCTCTTTTAGAAACATCTCTTTATCGCCATTCGAAAACTTACCATGATGCGCCCAACTCACCCATTGCTCCAAATGATAGTAGTGATACCTATCGGTATACGAAATTTCATGTAACGATAACCGCAACGCTTCCAAAATAGACTCAGGATTGAATAAGATTCCGAAAGGATTGTTGTAAACCTTAAATTGGTGTTTCGAAAAAAAATCACCAATATGTTCCGAGAAGCAAGATCCCATGAACATTAATTGGTGATTGTATTGAATTTTAAAGGGGAAGGGAGGGTGTTTAATTTCTGTTCTTAAAATCATAAAGAAAGAGGGTAAAGATTAGAGTTATATAAATAGTACGGTTAGAAATTCGATTCCTGCCCAAAATAAAAAAAAGGTTAGAAAGTTAAATCTGTACTAGGTTTAAATCGAACCACTTTCTTTGCAGGAATCTTAATAATATCTTTCGTTTTGGGGTTACGGCCTGTTCGCTCCGCTCGCATCACCACGCCAAAAGTACCCAAACCCACTAGGGTAACTTTATCTTCCTGCTTTATAGCTTCTGCAATCGATTGTATTACGGCATCCACTGCTTTAGCTGCATCTAATTTTGTTAAATTGCTTTTTAAGGCAACTGATGAAATAAG
>CAYJOY010000182.1:0-4220 GCA_964371885.1 uncultured Lentimicrobiaceae bacterium
CGGGGGGCATAACTATGACAACGTACAGTGTCCCTTTGTATAATGATGAAAATATATTTATAGGAGTGGCGACCGCCGACGTTTCTTTAGAGTGGTTAACACAGACTATAGCAGATTATAGGCCATATCCAAACTCCTACTCTTTTATGTTGGATAGAGGGGGGATTTATATATCGCATGACGATGAAGATAAGGTGTTGGACGACTCTTTTTTTGCCGATACAATCAATATGAACAATGAAAAGATAGCAGAAATTGGAAGAGAGATGCTTTCGCTAAAAAAAGGTAATAGAGAGTTCAGATTTGCTAATAACGACTCTCGATATCTTTTCTATGCTCCAGTTGAACGTACGGAATGGTCGGTAGGTACAGTGTCGCTAAAGAGCGATATTTTTACCGACATAAACAAGGTGAATCGCAATTTTTGGATGGTTATAACTGGCGGTTTATTGCTTATTTTTACTCTAACTGTTATGGTAATTAGAACGGTAGCACGCCCCCTGGTTCTATTTGCAGAGTCTGCTGATAAAATATCGGAAGGAGACTTCGATGTTCAAGTGCCCGAGATTAAAAACCGTGATGAGATGTATAAATTGCGTCGTGCATTTGTAAATATGCAGCGTTCGCTTAAAAGTTATATTGCCCAGCTAAAAACAACAACCGCGGCTCGCGAGAGGATAGCAAGCGAACTCGCTATTGCTACGCAGATTCAAATGGGAATGCTACCCCCACCTCTTCCCTCGTCCTCAACCCTTTCACGTATAGAACTCTTTGCAACGCTATCGCCAGCAAAAGAGGTAGGAGGTGATCTATATGATTTCTTCGAAGATGATGATTTTATATATTTTACGGTGGGTGATGCTGCAGGAAAAGGGGTGCCAGCAGCATTGCTAATGACGGTAACAAGTACCCTCTTCCGAACAATGAATAAGCACTTTAAGAATCCGTCGATGGTGCTAAAGAACATGAATAACGCTATTTTTGAGAAGAATGATGCCAATATGTTTGTAACCCTTTTAGTGGCTGCATTGAATGTGAAGACAGGCGAACTTCTTTATTCAAGCGCAGGGCACAATGCGCCAGTATTGATTAGAGAAGGGAGGGCGCAATTTATAGAAATGCTCCCCAATATTGCATTGGGGGTAATTTCTGATGTTGAATATGTTTCGTCAAAAATGAATTTACAATCTGATGATATACTCATTCTCTATACTGATGGGCTGACAGAGGCAGAGAATGGTAAGAAAGAGTTGTATTCTGACGAACGACTATTAGAGGAGTTAATGAACGTAGAAAATAGCGCTACCCCAAAAGAAGTAGTGGAAAAAACAATCAACTCAGTAGCTAGTTTTGTGAAAAATAACGAGCAAAGCGATGATATGACATTGCTCGCGCTAAAATTTAAGCACGAATAGTGATAACTATTGAATTTTATGGCTGAAGTTGAGAGTAAGAGAGCTGATAACGAGAAAGTACTAATATTTAAAATAAATATAAAATGAAAATAACTATTACAAAAGATGAAAATTGTACCATTGTAGCAATTGTGGGAAGAGTTGACACAACTAATGCCAAAGATTTTGAAGCAGTGGTAGCAACAATTCTTAGAGAGGAGTGTGTAAATATTATAGTTGATTGCGAAAAAATGAGCTATGTAAGCAGCTCGGCTTTGAGAATATTTCTAATTTTACAAAAAGGCGTTAACGCAAAACAAGGGAACTTGGAATTGCGAGCAATGGGAGGACCCCTCAAAGAGGTTTTTAGAATTACAGGCTTTTCGACAATATTTAACATTGAATAAAATAATAAAAAAATAATACCTACAACTATGTTTGAAAAAATAGAACGTTATCCTCTGTCAATGACCCAAATGGGTATTTATGTGGAGTGTGATAGTAGAAAAGGAGAGATATGTTATAATGTGCCTCGACTGTTTACCATGTCTAAAAACATTGAAATGGAGCGAGTTGCAAAAGCTGTTGAACGTGTCGTAAAAGCACACAGTTACATGTTTACACAGTTAGAAACCGATGACAATGGCGAGGTGTACCAAGTAAGGCATGATGCTCTTATATACACACAAACCGTTGAAGAGGTTTCCGACTTTGAAAGTGTTAGGAAAGATTTAGTACAACCGTTTAATTTGGATTGTGATAAACTTTTTAGAATTAGATTGATAGCAACGCCACAAAACAATTACCTCTTTGTTGATATTCATCACATTATTTACGATGGATTTTCAGTGTGGGTGTTTATAAACGACCTAAATAGTGCATACAATGGTGAGGGAATAGAAGAGGAGGAATTTACCGGTTTCGATATTGCACTACTAGAGCAAGAAAGGAGAAAGAGTAATGAATACGAAGAGGCTAAACTGTGGCATGAACAAGTGTACGATGGGGTAGAAGATGTAGATTCCTTGCCAATTCGCGATCAAAAAAATGAGGTAAGAGGTTTTGGAAAAGTGTCGTTGCAAACCACTATCACGGCAACCGAGGTGTCAAAATTTTGTAAAGATAATAATATTGCTAAAAGTGTATTTTTTAACGCTGCATTCGCATATTTCTTGTCTGCTTACAATAATACAAAGGAGACCCTATATGCTACAGTCTATAATGGTAGAGATGATGAGAGATTTCGTCGTTCCATGTCAATGCTAGTTAAGACCCTAACTGTATATCAAAATTTCAATGCGATAGATAGTGTTGCAGATTTGCTTAAGTCTGTTGCTACTCAACTCTCTGAAGCTAAAAAGAACGATTTATTCTCATTTGCTGAGGCAAGTGAGAAATTTGGGGTAACGAGCAATCTGCTTTTTGTGTACCAAGGGGAGGCTAAACTCTGCGCTCACCTTTGTGGAGAAGAGGTGCGAATGGAGAATTTACTAGAAAATGCTACAGGCGGAACTTTTACCCTTGAGGTATTTAAAGAAAATGAAAGTTTCGTTCTAAATTGTGAGTTTAAGAGAGAGGTTTATACAGATGGGTTAATAAATGAAATGTTATTAAGCTTTGATAAGGTACTCTCTGATCTGCTTACAAAAGAGAAACTAGTTGAAGTTAGCCTAATAAACCAAACTCAACAGCAAACATTAGACGCTTTTAATGAAACAGAAAGGGAGTATGATAAGTTGTTGAGTGTTGTAGATTTAATTAAAAAGAGGACAGACGAAGCACCTGAGAGCGTGGCCATAGTATACAAGGAGCGTCAATATACATATAGTGAGCTCGGGGCACTTAGTAACCGTATTGCGTGTTATATCCAAAGAAAAGGATTGCAAAGAGATGATTTTGTAGCGATTCTAATTCCCCGTTCAGAATACATGGCAATAGCCCCATTAGGTGTTATTAAGGCAGGCTGTGCATACCAACCACTAGACCATACATACCCCTCTGAAAGGCTCGAGTTTATGTTAACCGACTCTGCTGCTAAGCTATTAATTGCCGATGAGGCACTTTTATATTTAGTCCCTAACTATAAAGGAGAAGTGTTGCTTATAAATGACATCCCATTGTTGGAAAGTGAAGAAAATGTTGTTGCAGAAATTAGTGAGTCTCAATCCTTTAATTTGCTCTACACTTCGGGTTCAACTGGTTTGCCAAAGGGTTGCGTTATTGAGCATAGAAATATTGCATCTTTTGTTAATAGTTGTAGAGAAATTTATAAACTTACCCCAGAAGATAATACTACAGCGTATGCAAGCTTTGGTTTCGATGCCTCAATGTGGGAAACCTTTATGAGCCTCTCGTGGGGGTGTACTCTACATATAATAGCAGATGATATTCGATTAAACTTAATAGAACTTGAAACCTATTTTGTGGAAAATGAGATTACAATTGCTTTTATGACCACACAGGTTGGGCACCAATTTGTGGATACCATTGGCAGAACAAAACTTCGGCATTTTAGCACTGGTGGCGAAAAGTTAGCCGCAATAGATCCGCCGCAAGGTTTTACTCTTCACAACGTGTATGGACCTACAGAGTCAACAGTCTTCGTTACAAATTATCCCCTTGTTAGTAAAGAGAGTAATATCCCAATAGGAAAGGCTATTTCAAATGTGAAGCTCTACATTGTCAATAATTTAGGGCAACGCCAGCCCGTTGGTGGGGTAGGAGAGTTGTGGGTGTCGGGCGCGCAGGTAGCAAGAGGGTATCTGAATCGCCCCGAAAATACAGAATCCGCTTTTATATCCAATCCATTTACTAACGAAAAATCTT
>CAYJOY010000182.1:4230-4907 GCA_964371885.1 uncultured Lentimicrobiaceae bacterium
ATCGAACTGGTGATATTGTCCGTTATCTGGACGATGGAAATATAGAGTTTATAGGTAGACATGATGCTCAGGTGAAAATTCGAGGATTTAGGGTTGAACTTGCAGAGATTGAGATGATTATTAGGGAGTTTCCAAGGGTGAATAACGTAACAGTTCAGGCTTATGATATGGATACTGGAGGAAAGTATATTGCCGCCTTTTTAGTGGGTGATAACAATATAGACATCGAAGCTCTGAAAACGTTTATGTTAGAGAATAAACCTTCGTATATGGTACCATCTGTTATAATGCAAATTGATGAAATACCACTCACCCAAAATCAAAAAGTAAATAAAAAGGCACTGCCAAAACCAGAAATAGTAATAGATGAAGTGGTTGCCCCTCGGAGCGATATGGAACGCAAGCTATTCGAGATGTTAGCAGATCTGATAGGGAGTAGGAATTTTGGTGTGACAAACAATTTGATTTCACTCGGACTAACCTCTCTGCTGTCGATGAAACTATCGGTTTTTATGAGCAAAGTGATGGTAGTTAAAATATCCATTAAAGATATTCTTCAAACTCCAACAATTAGATCGCTCGCTACTTATCTTGAAACACATCATAATGCAGAAGAAGAGGTACATAGCTACCAAAAGCGAAAATATTACCCCCTGATGGAGAATCAAAAGGGATTG
>CAYJOY010000183.1:0-4870 GCA_964371885.1 uncultured Lentimicrobiaceae bacterium
AATAAGTAAGGCGTGACTTTTGCTAAACATGGTCATCAAGATATTCTCAATCACCTCATCTTGTCCTACAATTACTTTTCCTATTTCGCTTTTAAGAATTTTGTATTTTTCAACTAAGTTTTCTACAGCTTTAACGTCGCTTTTTATGTGTTCCATGAAATATTATTATTGTTATTAGTTAGGGATGCCCCATTCAGTTACAAACGAACAGTTCTTGTACTCGTCGTATAGCTCAATGCTGGTAACTTTTACTTTGTTAGATATCCACTTAACGATTGCTTTTTCTTTTTTTTCTTCTAGTGCAGCATTTTTAATCACATCATAGTCTTCATCGAGGTTGGCTTTGTGTGCTAAATTTTTGCTTTTCAAGTATACTAAACGGTATGCCATAATTCCCTCGTCGTTAACAAAAGGGATTGCGGTAGAGTATTCTCCTTCAATTAATTTATCGAGAGTTGCAAAAGTGGCGGGTTCAATCGATTCTTTGTCAAACTTGAAAGCCCCTGTATAAGGGTTTACTACCCATCCACCACTATTTTTGCTGCCGTCGCTAGAGTACATTTTAGCCGCTTCCGAGAAGTCTATTTTTTCACTTAGAATAACTTGCCTAACACTATCAAGGTATTCAATAGCTTTAACTTGTTCTTCGGGCGATGGTTTAGGTTGCAGGAGTATGTGTGCCACATTAATAGTTTCACCTCTTCTCTCTATCATTTGTATAATATGGTATCCTGCCTGTGTTTGCACCACGCGCGATATTTCTCCTGTTTTGAGAGAGAACGCCACCGCTTCAAACTCGGGGTAAAGGGTTCCTCTTTCTACAAATCCGAGTTCTCCCCCTTTAGAGGCACTTCCAGGGTCGTCGGAGTAGAGGCGTGCTAACATGGCAAAACGCTCGCCACGGAGCACACGCTCGCGAAACGACTCTAGCTCCTCTCTAATGCCAACAATCTCCTCCTCGCTCACCGTGGGGATTTTTACAATGTGCCCAAACTCATAAGAGGTTTCTATAATAGGCATGCTGTCGAGACCAATAGCGTTGGCAAACTTCTTTACCTCCGATGGTGTTATAGTAACAGGATCGGTAATGGTCATCTGTACTTGTTCCGATACAAGACTCTCGCGCGTTAAATCGCGCATATCTTCTTTAATTTCAGACATGCTCTTCCCAAAATAGTTTTCAATAATTTTGGCATCGCCCCCCACTTGTTGTAGTAAAAGCGCCACGCGATAATTGATTTGGTCGTCAATCATATCTTCTGTAATCACAATACTGTCTAAATCTGCTTGATGCACCATCAATTTGGTAAATATCATTTGCCCTAAAACGGCACAACGCTCCTCTTCAATATTGTCTACAACAGCATATTGCGCAGTATGTTCAGTATATCGTTCTTCTAGTTCCGATTGTAAAATAATTTCCTTGCCAACAACAGCAATTATAGCATCTACAATGGTTTGCGACCAAAGTGCTGATTGGCTGATTAGAAGAGGAAGTAGTAATATCCATTTTTTCATAATTATAAATGACTTTTGTCTATAAAGCTATTGTGTATTAGCTGTTTGTTAATTTTTATTTGTTAAAAATAGTCTGTTTTTCATTCATATTTGTAGTGCTAGAAGCTCCACGCAACCCCCAAAGAATAAACTATGGGCAGCTGGTATATTATATCTTGAGAAACTCTGTTAACGTAAAATATGTTTTGATAATTGTATACATTGGTAGCAGAAAGGTTTAATTCTACTAAATGGCGCTCTCCTATGAAAAATTTCTTTTTTATATTTAAATCTAAACGGTGGTAATTTGGGAGTTGCCCTTCGTTTAGGTCGCTAAGCAATACATACATATCTTGGTTGTTTTGATTGATGTTTTCATTCAGGTCTGTTCCCGTTACGTGAGGGAAGAAAGCTTGCGTCTCTGTAAAGGGGAAGCCTGTCCCGAAATTCCAACGAAAGTCAACCTGCCATGTTTTTCTAGGTTTTTTACCAAAAGCATACGATGCCACTACATTTACATTGTGTCTTCTATCGAAGTGAGGGTTGTATACCACTGTGCCGTCGTAGCGTTGTACCCAGCCAAGCGAATATACCGTCCATAAGTAGAAGTTTTTGTAATCGAACTTTACTGTAATATCGCCACCCGTGGCCCATCCTTTTTCCCATATAAAGTCAGCGTCGTAATCGTGAACTTTGTATCTATTAGCAACGGTAAGCTGCGAGAAGTTTTTGTAGTATCCTTCAATATTGATAGAGAGATTTTTAATAACATCGAGTTCAAGCCCAAGTATAACATGTTGTGCTTTTTGAAGGTTGTTTTTCATGTATTTTCCGTCGAATGTGTCTACCAAGCCCGATGGGCTTGAGAGGTATCCTTGGAAGAGGCTCACCACATCTCGGTCGGAGGTAACGGCAGTGAAATTTTGTGAATACATCCCTCCTGCGAGTTTTAGGCGTACGTTTTTAGTGATGTTGTATTTCATAGAAAGGCGTGGTTCAAGTAATGCTGTATTATGAGATGCGTAGTATTGCATCCGAACACTAGGCTCTATAATAAGTTTGTTTTTGATGTTAAGTCTGTATTTTGCGAAAAGAGACATGTCGGTGGTAAAATCTACATAAGGGCTAATGTTGCTGCTTGCTTGGTAAAGAGCTTTGAATATAACCGCTTCTAAACCAATTGTTAAGTTGTTGCTTCCTTTGTAATAGTTGAACTTAAGATTGAAGTTGGCCCCTTGCAAACTACTCTCTTTTTCATCGAAACCCACGTCGTTTAAGTATGAGCTATAGTCGGTGTACGAAAGAGACCCCTCAATGGTGGTGGCAATTCCCATTGGTACGATTAAGAAGTTGGCTCCTAGCCCCCAGTTGTTCCATCCGTATTGGGCAATATCAGGGTAATTTACACGGTCGTCGAAGTTAAAACCAAAAAAGTTCAATTTGCTACCACTAAGAGAAGAGAAAGAAATTTTTCCGTAAAAATCTAAGTAGTTAAAAGGTAGCGATTCTTCTACGTATGGGTAAAATAGTTGCGACGATTGTTCAAGATAAGACCCTTTCGCAGAAAAAAGATAACTAACCGCCATTTTTCGATTATCTTTAAGTTTATATAGAGGTCCTTCCAATAATAGTCGAGCACCAAAAAGATTTGCATCTATTTTTCCTGAAATACTTTTTTTATTACCGTCGCGGGTACGTATATCCATTACAGAGGATATTCTTCCCCCATATTCAGCACTAAAACCACCAGTATACACGTCGGCAGTTTGTATAATATCGGTGTCGAAAACAGAGAAGAGCCCTATTGAGTGAAATGGACTGTAAATCACCATTCCGTCTAACAACATTAAATTTTGGATAGGGGTACCTCCACGAATATAAATTTGCCCCCCTTGGTCGCCCGTTGAAACAATGCCAGGTAGCACTTGTAAATATTGAGCAAAATCGGGCTGCCCACCAATAGAGGGCATCCTTTTCATATCTTGTGGTGTAATGGTAACCACCGATATTCTTGTTTCTTGTATTTTTCGCTGCGATTCGGCAGTTACAAACGCAGAGCCAATTTCGGTAATTTCTCGCTCAAGAAAATAATTGATCGTAGTAGGACGCGACCCAATGCTGAGTGTATCGTGCTTGGTAATATAGCCAAAAGCAGATATTCGGATAACCTGCTTTCCTGTAGGTATGTTGTTAAGAAAATAGGCCCCCGTTGAGGTGGAGTATGTCCCTATTTCGGTGTTAACTACTAGTATGGTAGCGTTTTGCAATCCTTCACCCGATTGGTTATTATACACAAAACCTTTCATGCTTCCCTCCTGTGCATTAACAATAAAGCAGGTTAATGTAAGGGCGAATATAATGAGAAAACGTATTTTATTTAACATATTACAAAATATTTAAAAAACAAGCGGCAAATATATAGTAAAAATTTCAATTTTAAAGGTTTTTTTAGATAAAAAACAATATATATTATTAACTTTTAAAGTGGCTGCTTTTCTTTTTTTTATTACCTTTGCTGGCTGAAAAAAATCTTGAAAAAACTAGTTTTTCTCGTTGAAAACAGTTGGTTATTAGTGAATTATAAAAAAGCGTTCTTCAAGTTATGAAAAAAAAGAATACAAAAAAAAGCAAAAATAAATCAGAGAAAGGGAAGATGTCTAAGTGGATAGTTCGATTTTGGGCGTTTTATGTTACGTGCTTTTTGCTAGTAGTGATGCTATTTACCGCCATTTCGTTAGGGTGGATGGGCTTTATGCCCACATTTGAAGAACTAGAAAACCCTAAAACAAATTTAGCCTCGGAGGTATATTCAGCCGATGGAGAATTAATAGGGAAGTATTATCTGGAGAATCGCTCCCCAGTTAAGTACGAAGACTTATCGCCATACTTGGTAAATGCTTTAATTGCCACCGAAGATGCTCGCTTTTATAGACACTCAGGAATCGATTTGCGCGCATTAACACGTGTTGCATTGGGGGTAATGACAGGAACACATAAGGGAGGAGGAAGTACTGTAACGCAACAGTTGGCAAAAAACTTATTCCCAAGAGAGCAAGGTGCCTCAAAGTTAAAGATAGTTTTCACAAAGTTGAAGGAGTGGGTAGTGGCGGTAAAATTGGAGAGAGAGTTCTCGAAAAAAGAGATTATAGCACTCTATTTTAATACAGTAGATTTTGGAAATCATTCAATGGGGATAAAATCGGCAGCAGCCACCTACTTCGATAAAACACCCGCTGATCTCAATATTGAAGAGTCGGCATTGTTAGTCGGGATGTTGAAAGCTCCTACCAAATTCAGCCCTCGCAGAAATCCTGATAATGCCCTCGGACGGAGAAATGTGGTGATCTCGCAAATGAATAAGTACGAATATCTC
>CAYJOY010000184.1:0-2650 GCA_964371885.1 uncultured Lentimicrobiaceae bacterium
CGATATACGTTTTCAGGAAACTGTCGTAAGATTTTATGGTAAGGTAGCCGCTATGGTAAAAAGTGGGGATGAGCTCCACAGTATCGGTAATTGGGGCATTAAACTGGGTTGATTTCAACTCTCTCCCGTCCAGTTCATCAATTTTAATACTTTTATCCTGAAGGAGATCTAACAAAAAAGTAGGCGTGCCGCTACCAAACCAATAATTGTCGTACTCCTTTGATAGAAGTGTACTTAATAAACTATACGGATTATACATGTCGGGCGAAGTGTGTGCAAAGTGGTAACCATCGTAATAGCGTTTTAAATGGGCGGTGGCTTCTTCGTATGTCTCCTCATTTTCTTGGGCAAGGAGCGCAATATCTTCTCTAAAATTTGTGAATAATTCTTCTTCTGTAATACCGCAGAGGGCAGCAAATTGCGGTAACATACTAATGTTGAGTAAGTGATTGAGTTCGCTAAAGATACTCAGCTGGCTAAATTTGGTAATGCCTGTTAGGAAGAGGAAGCGGATATGACTTCCACTATCTTTCAACGGGCTAAAAAAGTCGCGAAGCAACATTCTTATTTTTATCAAATTCGCTTCATCATGCAAATTGTCTAATAACGGAGCATCATATTCATCTATTAAAATAACCGTTTGCGCTCCCGTTTTGTGATGTGCCGCTTTAATCACATTCTCAAATCTTTCCGCGAACGAGTTGCGAATATCTTGCACCTCATAGTTAGCTTCAAATTCCTGTAATAAAGAGTCTAACATTTCTGCAAAAGCATTTTCACCATTGCTATTTTTGCGCTTGGCAAAACTGATATGCAACACAGGATGCTCTTTCCATTCTGTTTCCAATTGCTCCATCGCCAGCCCTTTAAAGAGCTCTTTTTTCCCTTCGAAATAGGCTTTTAAAGTAGAGACCAACAAACTTTTTCCGAAACGTCTAGGACGACTGAGGAAAGCAACCTCGCAACTTTTTATCATTTGAAATATCAAATCGGTCTTATCTACATAGTGGCACCCTGTAGTAATTAACTTTTCAAAATCCTGAATTCCAATGGGATACTTGCGTGGTTGTGAGGTCATAGCGTTTGGTTTTAGAGAATGCAAATATAAGATTTTTTTGAATTAGTTGAAGGTTGGAAAGTTGAAGGTTTGCCTAGGCTAGCGCGGCGTGGGGAATATTAGCTTTGGTGTAGGGCTATTGAGCTCATTTTTTAGTGGGTTTCGAAGGATACGAGGATAGCGTTTTTTTTAGGGGACATCTAATAATTCCCCATCGATTTTATAACAATAAATAATATGGACAAAAAATCTCTGTTTTACAGATCTTTGCGCGATATATTGGCATCTTTTCCCCATTTTTAGAAGCCCCTTTAGAAAATGACTTTCTTTACTGTTTTTCAGTATCGTAGTGAGGTAATTTAGTTTTTATTGCCTATTTTATTCTTTTCAGTAAAAAAAATAAAATAGGATGATTTTATATTCTTTTTTTTCATAGTTTTGCAGGTATAAATGTCGCTCGATGTCGGGATAAATTCGAGTTGCTGGTCAGAGGGCACAAAATAAACAAGTTAGAAGTCCTATAGGCTTTTTAAACTACTAATTAATTGTATTCAGTAATGTTTAAACTATGATAAAACCTCTATTTTTTTTATTATTTCTCACACTTCCGTTGCTCTTTTTAAGTTTGCCTTTGCAAGCCCAACCGCAAGTGTCTTTCTCTTGTCCCGATTTTATTGATTTGGATGCCAACCATGTAGAGTGCTACACTGGCGCAACCGAAGGTCCTTTTGCTACAGTGGGAAGGGTAGATGGTCGTCATACTATCATTACCACGCAAGGAACCGATCCGCGTACGGGCAACGCACTTCCGTTATTGCCACCTGGTGAAACGGAGGTGATAAAATTGGGCAACGAGCTGGTAGGATCGGAAGCGGAAGCCATTTCTTACCGTTTTTTTGTGGAATCCGACCAGGCGATCCTCTTACTCAAATTTGCTTTAGTATTGGAAGACCCAGATCATACTCACGATGAACAGCCCCGTTTTGTAGTACGTGTGCTCAATGCTGAGGGGGAACTCAGCGAGGCTTGTGCCGAATACGATGTTTCGGCTGGCGGCAATACTCCCGGTTTTCAAACGTATAACAATGTAGAATATCCAGTGCAATGGCGCCCTTGGACCAACGTGGGTATTGATCTCTCCGATTACATAGGTCAGGAGGTAATACTCCAATTTATTACCTACGATTGCACCCTTGGTGCGCATTTCGGCTATGCGTATTTTACTGCATCTTGCATCTCTAACCAATTGGCTTTAACCGCTTGCGACGGGGATATAGCTACCTTAACTGCCCCCACAGGCTTTGAAAGCTACCTTTGGGATAATGGTAGCACGGACATTTCAACGCAATATAACGTTACTGATGGCGATTTGGCTGCCACCTGTCTTATCACATCTGCTACGGGTTGCCAATTTACCCTTAATGCCTTTGTTAGCAACGAAAGTAATTTGCTGCCTCAAGACACTGTTATATACGATACTATTTGCCAAGGCGAGCCCTATACCGACAACTTCTTTAACCTACCGCCGCAAAATGTGGCAGGAAATCTCACCTATGTCAACACTCTCTACGACCTTGGTACCTGTGAAAGTGA
>CAYJOY010000184.1:2660-4864 GCA_964371885.1 uncultured Lentimicrobiaceae bacterium
TCGATTACCCTTTTTTTAACTGTGCATTGGAGCTATATCACTATTTACGATGCCATCTGTCAAGGCGAGCCCTACCATGCCAACGGCTTTTCTATTAGTGCTGATA
Source organism: uncultured Lentimicrobiaceae bacterium (assembly GCA_964371885.1). Lineage (GTDB taxonomy): Bacteria > Bacteroidota > Bacteroidia > Bacteroidales > WCHB1-69 > CAYJOY01. The sequence continues at coordinate 2,767 of CAYJOY010000184.1, forward strand.
GTATTGAACAAATGCTTGCAGAAAACCCTCAACAACATGTGTTCATTTTTCAGCATACTACTGATTCAATAGGTTGCGATTTACTAACCACTTTAGAACTTACGGTAGACCTCTCCTTTCAACTTCCTAATGTACTGGAAGGTAATACTGATCCATGTACGGGAGAGTTAGAAGAATATAGCATTCCCATTGGCAGCAATCTCTATAGCTACCATTGGGAAGTTCCCGCAGGGGTAAATATTATATACGGACAAGGCTCCCCCACTATAGGTCTATCATTTACCGAAGAATCACCAGTGCCTACCCTGCTTTCCTTCCTTGGTGCCAACGGCTGTGGCAGCGGTGCAATATCCTTACAAATCACCCCACATCTTTCTCACCACTTTTTTTTCAAAGATACCATTTGTAGTGGCAACAGCTACCAAGAACATGGTTTTATTACGCCAGTGCTAGACAGCGCGGGTTATTTTGTGTTTAACAACTCTTATACTAGCTACGATTGCGACAGTGCTCGAACTTTGCAACTCTTGGTAATAGCCTCTCCTACGCTCACCACTTTGGCAGACCCTGAGGTGCTTTGCTATGGTGACAGCACTACCATACACGCTCTTGGCGATAATGCTATAACTAGACCGCCCATTTCTATAGGCGATATTTTATGTACCGATGATACAATTCTTAAGCCGCAAAGTTTTGCGGGAAGCGGCAAAACGGCATACGGGGTAGTGTTTTTTGTAGACAATACGGGGCAACACGGCTGGGCTGTATCACTTGTGGAATCTAGTGATAATTTTAGGTGGAGCTATAGCTATGGTTCAGTAGAGAGTGTAGACATCCTTAATTTGCCTAACTATACTGAAGCGCATACAGCCATTAGCGATTTTGATGGCTACACCAATACGCAAACAATACGAGCGGCAGGCAATGCTACCGCTTATCCTGCCGCATGGTCCGTAGATATTGCCAACGGCTGGTATATGCCTGCCGCAGGGCAGCTCAACATCTTATTTGCTCATCTGCCTTACATAAACACATCTTTAGATGTACTTACCGCAGCAGGCGTTAGTGTGCAACACCTTGGTTCAAGTGTGTATTGGTCAAGTACCGAGTACTCCGCTACTTACGCCTGGCACATTTACAACTACGGGAGTGTGACCTTCTACGGTAGGAACAACAACGCTAAGATCCGAGCTGTTCGCGCTTTTTAAGGATAATTTTCATCAATATTAAACCATTCGCTAAAAATATTATCATCATGGGCAAATATATTTCATACATCATTTTCATTTTTTCATTTCAGAGCCTCATGGCGCAACAAATAGGCGATGTTATAACCAATGCTAACGATGGCAGTATAGGTATTGTATTTTATGTGAATCCAGATGGGAGCGGCGGTTGGATGACCGCAATTAATGATGTACCTGGCACCTTTGCTTGGTCCACAACTACAACTCAAGTGCCTGGATTGGATGGTTCTTTTGCTACTAATAATACTTGGGATGGTTGGTCGGCAGTAACTGCCAATGTAGATGGTTATGATAACACTCAACTTATACGGGCGGCGGGCAATGCCAGCGCCTTCCCCGCTGCTTATGCTGTAGATTTTGACAACAATTGGTACCTACCTGCGGCAGGGCAGTTGAGGATACTTTACGCCATGCAACCTCGTATTGCGGCGATTATTGCGGCTCAAGGCGGCACCGTGCTACAAAATGTATCCAGCTATTGGAGCAGTACCCCTATAACTGCTGTTAGTGTATGGTCCATAGAAGGGAGTTCTGGTGGTTACTTTTTTAATGGAAAATCAACGCTATGCCATGTTCGTGCTGTGCGCAACTTTACCTCGCAATATATAGAGCACGACACCACCTTAACATACCAGTGGAGTAATGGAGCCAACACCCCCAGTATTAATGTTAATCCTCCTACTACCACTAGCTATCAGGTTACTGTTACTTCAGGTAATGGATGCACAACTACGGCTACGCAAAATATATTAGTGCATGCGGGGATGCCGCAAACTATTTACGATACCGTATGCCAGGGGGAAGGTTATGTGGCCAATGGATTTAATATTGCTGCGGAAAACAATCAGACA
>CAYJOY010000185.1:0-3131 GCA_964371885.1 uncultured Lentimicrobiaceae bacterium
ACCATGAGAAATTTTTATTAAAAAGATGTTGCGGTTGTACATTAAAATGGATATTATTATTGTGCGATGTAGTAGCATTAACCCATATTCTTCGTGTGTTGCTTAATGCTTTAACACTCTCTTCAACAGTAAGAAAGTGTTTGTTTATCCACTTTTCATCGTCAAATGTGATATGTAGTTTTTTGCTATTCTCTTTCCATTTGGCAAAAATGTCTTCAGGTTGAATAATCCAGTAATTGGCAGCTTTATCGCTAAAATCGAAGAATGATATGTTTTTTTCTTCAGCTCCAGATGTCGCATTGGGCAGTATGGAAAATTGGGTTAGATTTTTAATAGAGAGTTGCGACTCTGTATCAAATTTCCTTATCGATTCTATGGTTTCATCATCCAATTCTATTCTAAATGGATGCTCTTCTGCATAAGAGAAGATGTCGAAAATACCCCCTCTCCATGCAAATTGCCCTGGTTCAAAAACAAATTCCTCTTGCTGATATTCATTATCGTATAAAAACTCTAAGAACATCTCGATGGGTAGCTCCTCGCCAATTTTTATCTCAAAAGAGTTCTCTTTCAGGAATTTCGGAGAGGCGAGTTTTTGCATTACAGCGTCAGGGTAGGTTACAATAAAGAGTGGCGCCACCCCTTGCATCAACTTATCTAATATCTCTACCCGTTGCTTGAGTTGGGTACTCTCCAACTCTTTAAAGTGGTAGGTTCTATTATAGGTGGTAGGGAAAAGATGTACCCGTTTTTCCGATAATCCATGTTCTTTATCCTGCAATAACACCTCCAAATCGTGGTAAAAAAAAGCTGCTGCTTCACGGTTGTGAAGAATGAAAATTTGCTGCTGCTGAAAATCATCAATATTTTTAGCAAGATAAAAAGGGAGCGAAGAACCCGAAAGCCCAGAAATAGAAATAGGGAAAGCTTGTTTAATATATTGAGCTAAAAAAGAACTATAAGACTGAGAATTAGGGTGATGTATCATCAATATTTGTTAGTAATAAAGTGAATAAATTTAATAAAAAAGGTGCTGCAAAATTACAAAAAATCGTGTATATTTGCAGGTTCAAAATTCAAAGAGTTTAAAATATTAATTCAATAAAAAATAATCGTATGAAATTTATAATTTCGAGAGATACTCTCTACAAAAACTTGTCTATGATTAATGCTGTTGTTTCTGCCAATAGCGCGATGCCTATTCTAGAAAATTTCCTCTTTTCGGTAGAGGATGACATACTTACACTTACAGCCTCCGATATGGATACTACCATGGTGGCTACCATTGAGTTAACGAATGTAGAGGGTAGCGGTTCTACTGCTGTGCCCGCAAAAGCGTTGTTAGAGACTTTAGCGCACTCCTCGGAAGCTCCTATTATTTTCGAAATAGCTGAAAATTGCCACTCGTTAACCTTTACTACTGGTAATGGAAAATTCGATTCGGCTTGCTACCCTGGCGATGAATATCCACAATGTAAACCCATGAATGATCCACAATCATTCACAATTGACTCGGGAGTGTTGCAACGCGCGCTCTCTAAAACATTGTTTGCTACCGGCAACGATGAACTTCGCCCAACAATGATGGGTGTGCTTTGTGAACTATCGAGCGAAGGGATTACATTTGTAGCTACAGATGCTAATAAATTGGTGAAATATACCAATAGAGAAGTTACTGTTGATGAAGTAACTTCGTTCATTATCCCTAAAAAATCGGCAGACTTCTTAAGAAATATATTAGCCAACTTTACCGAGGATGTATTAGTGGAATACAATACTAATTCGCACTATATAAAATATACGGTTGGAAATATTATCATGCTCACTTCCTTAAAAGAGGGGAAATATCCGATGTATGATGGGGCGATCCCTAAAGAAATACCTAACGTTCTCACTGTTTCTCGTTTAGATTTCCTACATGCTGTTTCGCGTGTAAGAGTGTATGGTAATAAAGCTACCTTTGCTGTTCGTATTAGTTTACACGAATCGGGGGCGCACATTACTGCTGAAGATTTAGACTATTCAACAAAAGGGGAAGACGAAATTACAGGTAGCTATGCAGGTGAAAACATGGACATAGGCTTTAATGCCAAGTTTTTATGTGAGATGTTAAAAAACCTTGATGGCGATAAAATTACATTAAATGTGTCGCAGCCTACTCGCGCAGCACTGCTCCTACCTACAGAAGAGCATTCGGAGCACGAAACATTATTAATGTTGTGTATGCCAATTATGTTAAACAATTAATTATAAGTAAACTAACACGATTATTCTGTCGCTGTTTTAGTGAATACTAAAAAAGAGGAAAGTCCGGACTACACAGAGCACCATGCTTCCTAACGGGAAGGTACCACAGGTAACAGCAAGTGCCACAGAAAATTACCGCTTTCAGCAATGAAAGTAAGGGTGAAAATGTGAGGTAAGAGCTCACACGTTGGTGTAGTGATACACCGATGGGGTAAACCTCATGGGTTGAAAGACCATGTAAACCGAGGCTGAGGGTTGCTCGCCCAACTCGGAGGGTAGGTCGATAGAGATATTTGGCAACAAATATCGTAGATAAATGACAGAACAAGACAGAATCCGGCTTATCGATCGTGTTAGTTTTTTTTTTTATGCCATGAAAAGAATACATCCATTAGTAACGCAAGATCCATTACTAAAATCATACGCTCAAAAATTAATAAAGAGAAGTGAAAAGGTAGTATTGCGCACTCTCGAGTTTACCGATGGAAGGCAATCTTTAAAAGAGTGCACCAACCATCACCTCTATTATGGTTTGCATAAAACCGAAAATGGGTGGGTTTTTAGAGAAAAAGCCCCTAATGCCACTCAAATATTCCTATATGGCGACTTCTCTTACTGGCAAATAACCGATAAGTACGCGCTTACCCCCATTGGTAACGGCGATTGGGAAATTCATCTTTCAAGCGAATTTCTGAAACATGGTGAACTATTTCGGCTATGGGTAGCGTGGCATGGCGGTGCCGACGACCGGCTCCCTTCGTATGCCAACCGTGTGATTCAAGACGATACCACTAAAATATTCTCAGCACAAGTTTGGAACCCACAGCAAAGTTATGAATGGAAACACAAAGTTCCGAACAAACCTAAAACACCACTCATCTACG
>CAYJOY010000185.1:3141-4854 GCA_964371885.1 uncultured Lentimicrobiaceae bacterium
CACATTGGAATGTCGTCCGAGAACCCAGAAGTTTCTAATTACTGGGATTTTAAAGAGAATGTGCTCCCTCATATACATCAATTAGGTTATAATGTGTTGCAACTTATGGCTATACAAGAACACCCTTACTATGGCTCTTTTGGTTATCAGGTAGCCAATTTCTTTGCACCCTCCTCACGCTTTGGAACACCAGAAGAGTTAAAAGAACTAATTGATACCGCCCATGGATTAGGTTTATATGTAATCTTGGATGTGGTGCACTCCCACTCTGTGTCGAATGTAAAAGAGGGTTTAGCCCTGTTCGATGGAAGCGATAACCTCTATTTTCATAGTGGCGAAAAAGGAAATCACCCAGTGTGGAAATCGCGATGTTTTAACTATGGGAAGAGTGAAACACTGCTGTTGCTCCTCTCAAATCTCAAATATTGGATGGAAGAATTTCGATTCGATGGCTTTCGTTTTGATGGGGTAACGAGTATGAGTTACTGGAATCATGGTATTGGTGTAGATTTTATAGATTATGCTCAATATTTTGACGATAATGTAGATGAAGATGCCCTCGTTTACCTCGCCATGGCAAATACACTCATAAAAGAGGTAAATGCGCAGGCCATTACTATAGCAGAAGATGTGAGCGGGATGCCTGGAATGGCCTTCCCTGTGCAAAATGGAGGAATAGGCTTCGATTATAGAATGTCGATGGGAATTGCCGACTATTGGGGGCAACTCGTAGCAAAACAACCCGATGAATTGTGGCATGTTGGCGATATCTATTTCCAACTTACGAACAAACGAAAAGAGGAAAAAACAATATCGTATGTAGAGAGCCACGATCAAGCTATGGTGGGCGATAAAACACTCATAACACAGTTGATTGATGCTGAGATGTATACACACATGTCGAAATTTACACAGTCGCTAAATGTTGACCGAGGCATCGCTATACACAAAATTACCAGATTGCTTACCCTATCGCTTTGTGAAAATGGTTATCTCAACTTTATGGGAAATGAGTTCGGGCACCCTGAGTGGATTGACTTCCCCAGAAGCGGCAATAACTGGTCGTTGCATTATGCCCGTAGACAATGGAGTTTATTAAATGATCAAAATCTTAAATATCACTATCTTAACGATTTCGATAAAGCAATGTTAACCTTAATACAAGAGAAATCGTTGCTAGAGGAACTCCCCTACCCCATAGTTCGCGATATTGATAAACAAGTGTTGGTGTATGAAAGAGGTAAATTTCTAATAGTGGCCAATATTAGTCCCTCTAATGCCTATACACAGTACGAAATACCGTGTAAAGATGGAACCTATAATATTGTACTAAATAGCGATAACCTACTTTTTGGAGGATTTGGGAATATAGATGAAAAGATAACGTATTCTACAAAGCTTAGCCATCATAAAGCACTGCTATCCATATACCTGCCTCCACGTGTTATACTGATATTAGAAAGAACTTTCCATTCGAATTAAAAATAGAACTTCTTCTTAATAAAAAATGCAATGCAAATTATAATGTATTGTAATTATTATTTTTTTTCTTCAATTTCTATTAAAATTATTATTATCTTCGCGGTTAGAAATATCATTATTAATTAACCGATTTTTGTTACGAATGTGGCAAAGATAGTCTTAAAAAAAATTATATGAAGAAAAAATTACCTTTTTTATTATCTTTATTGATGTGTGCATCTATTGTAACAG
>CAYJOY010000186.1:0-4556 GCA_964371885.1 uncultured Lentimicrobiaceae bacterium
ATGGGCAGCATGGGCAACACCTCTTCAATGGTAATTCCAGCTGGGGGTGCATGGAAGGTATTCACCGTTTTTTTATCGGCCATAAGATAGTCTAAACCTATTATTTGCAACCCTTTCACCTCAGCAATGGTGTTGCTTAACACTACAATTCCGTTTTCGGTTAGTAGTCTTTTTATATCGTTCGCTCCCGAATATCCGTCGTGGTTTCCTTCTACAAAAAATACAGGCACATTGAGTCTTTTAAAGGGTTGCAACACTTCAGCGTTAAGGCGCACCCTTCCATCGAACATGTCGCCAGTAATAACCACAGCGTCTACATGCTCTTTTTCTACCATTTTCACTAATTTTTCTACAGTTCGTTCGCCCCAAAAATGGCCAATATGAATATCGGATAACTGTGCTAGGGTAACGGGTTGTGCGAGATTAGGAAGATCAATATCTTGGTGATACACTTTGGTATTCTGTGCTTTAAACAGTGCAAATCCTGATATTAGTGCAGTAATGCCCAACACTACAAACCCGAAGGTGCGCGGTGGCATTTTAGCAAAAAGTTGTACTAAATCTACGGCTATTAAGCATACTATAAAAATGGCCATCACACCAAAGCCGATGGAAGAGACATTGTTAATAATATGGCTCAATCCACTCGTAAAATTATTGCGCATAATAGTCATGGTGGCAATAATAAAAAAGAGGGTAACCACTCCCACGCCAAGGGTAACCCATTTGGGAGAAAGGTCGAAGGCCCAAGCCATACGCTTAGAAAGGTATACAATAGCCAAGATAATTAAGGCGAAAAAAATGATGGGGATAGCGGTTAAAATTACTTTATTCATGATGCTTTTGTTTTTGGGTTAAAAGATGTTTTAATGTTACACCTTTATCGGTTAATTTATATTTTTGGATTTTGCTATTCGGTTTGTTTCTGGAATCATGGCGCGAAATTATAATTTATTTCTAATTCATACTATGCAATTCTGCCCTATATTCATTCGGGGTTTTTCCTACTCTCTTTTTAAACTGGCGGCTAAAATATTGGGGGTATTCAAAGCCTAGCGAGTAGGCAATTTCGGCCACACTTGCGGAGGAGAGCGATAACGCTGTTTTGGCCCGTTCCATGATTAAAATTTGAATGTGCTCTTGAGCACTGCGTCCGGTTTCGCGCTTTATTACATCACTCATGTAGTTGGGCGAAAGGTGCAGTTTGTCGGCAAAATATTTTACCGTCGGTAAACCTTGTTGAGAAGGCATCTTGTCGTTGAAATATTGTTCTAATACCGATTCAAACTTAGTGATAGTGTCGTGATTTAGAATTTCGCGTGTAATAAATTGACGGTCGTAGAAACGTTCGCAATACCCCAGCAACAACTCTATATTCGAAACGATGATTCGTTTGCTATGCTTGTCAATAGGGCGGATTATCTCTTTCGATATTTTCTCTATACAGTCGCCTATTGTAGCTCTCTCTTCAGAACTAAGGTGCAATGCCTCATTTACTTCGTATGAGAAAAAGTTATAGTTTTTTATAGCTGCCGCCAATGATGTTCCCCGCAATAAGTCGGGATGAAAAAAGAGTCCGAGCCCTTTGCTTTCAGTATTAGTAGGTACTGACTCTATCCCTATCACTTGACGAGGGGCAAGAAATATCATCGTCTCCTCTTGGTAATCGTAGCGATTGCGCCCATATTTTAATTCGGCATGGCAAGCATCTTTAGCTAAAATGGCATAAAAATTGGTGGTCATGGTGCATTCATGAAGTGGCGCCTTTACTTTAGCAAAATCGAGAATGGTTATTAAGGGGTTGTGCGTTTCGTGCCCCAACATTTTATTCAATTCTGAGATTGTTTGAATATTTACTATTTCTTTCATATTTTATTTTCTTGCGGCATTGCGCGCTTCACTTATCTTTGTCTTTTTTGTTTTTCAATACACAGTTTTGATGATGATTATATATGCAATTTTACTTATCTTTTAAGTAGTAACCTCCTGTTTTCGGAGCACCTCTAAATTCAATCTTTTCAGCATCTTTTAGTTGTTTGATATATCTATTTACCGTTGGAATACTCTTGTTTATTATCTTCGCAATATCGGCAGTGTTTAGGCCTCCTTTTTTAGATATAATTTGAAGTATAGTGTTAACATTTACTCTGTCACTTACTCTGTCATTTGCGCTATCGCTTACTCTATCATTTACTCTATTATTAGAAATTATAACGTCATTAGTTCCATCTCCTTTTTCATAATTTTTGAGGTAATAACCTCCTGTTTTTGGGGCACCTCTAAATTCTATTTTTTCAGCATCCTTTAGTTGTTTAATATATCTATTTATCGTTGGGATACTCTTGTTTATTATTTTCGCAATATCGGCAGTGTTTAATCCGCCATTTTTAGATATAATTTGAAATATAGTATCAATATTTACTCTATCACTTACTTTATCATTTACACTGTCATTTCTAATGATAGTGTCATTAGCTCCATCTCCTTCTTCATACTGAATAGTCACTTTAAATAAATCCTTCTCTTCAATAATAGGTAGTGCTCCTTCCACGAGTAAAGGGCAATATTTATATATATTTCGCACTCCATAGCCTAGCTCTTCCACCCATCCTAATTGCTTAAAAAATGCTGCAATAGTAGGGTTTTTAGGATACGGTCTGAAGTTGTTAGGGGTAAGTAATCCCCAATTGTATGGACGATTTGCATTCTCTATAACAACCGTGTCTTTATATATGGTTAATGTAGCGGGAACTGCACTTGACAATTCACGATGTATTAAGAAATTAGGAATAATTTCTCTAAATACCATTGTTATTAGACTTACTCTTTGCGTCCTTTCAATATATGGCTTCTCTGGTAAATGCTTATCAATAAATGCAAATAAGCGATAGTATGACCTTAGTAAATTACAGCGAATATCATCTCTATCGTCGTATAGTTCTGTGTTTTTTTTTCTACACAAAGCATCGGTTTTGTGATGAGGCAACACAGATGCAATGGTATTATCTTTGCCAAATAACATTGCAGCGGCTAGAGTGTACCCCTCTTTACCCGTTTGAGCATCTTTTAATTTCATTCGAGCTGATGTTAAAATCTCATCATTAGACATTGTGTCCCAGATATGTTCTTTCCCAACAATGGCTCTAATTAAATCAAATTGCTCTTGCTCAAAATCATCCATTGTAAGATATGGAAACACCCTATTTTCAGTAAAACTACTTTGTTTACGTGCATACAACTCCGCAATTAACTGTTTATTTGCAAGTTTGAAATCTCCATCATCATTTCTGTCATAGTAAACTCCTTTGTAGCTATATGCTTGAGAACCTTCCGGCACATAAATCCACAATACCTTTTTATTATCTACATCTATTTCTAATGGAGATAAATAAGTTGTTGGATTAATAATTTGAGGATTATTCAAGCCTTTAGCAAGAATGTTAATTTGGTTATTAATTGTAGGCTCATTAACCCCTGAGAGTGTTCCGTCATCATCAACACCCAAAAGAATATGCCCTCCTCTACGATTTAGAAATGCACAGATGGTTTCATATATATTCCCAGGCAACTCGGAGGTCGATTTTTTGAATTCAACCTCAATACCTTCTCCTTGTTCTATCAGTTTTTTTATATTTTCTGTTGTCATAATTTTAATTCACATCTTGTCATCTTAATAGTTGCATTTATTAGATGTATTTTAACGTTGCAAAAATACAATTAATAATACATCTAACATTATACATATTACGGTTTGTATTGCACAAATTACGGGGATTGGCGAATGCTTAATTCGTAATGCTTAATTCTTAATTTTTTGGGTTGTGGTCATGTTCCGAAATATCTGCTCCTATTTTTAAATATCGATAAAATTAGCATTTTCTTAACAGCAAAATACCCTGCTCTTATTATTTGCAACACTCTAAAAAATAATTAAGCATTAACAATTATTAACGGTTTTGGTTATTGAGACTAATAGTCTTAATAGTTCTTGAATATTTTCGTATATGCTTTCGAATAGCCGTTTGTCTATATAGTCGGTTTCAAACAATAGTTCTAACCAATATTCGGTTTCGCTTGCTTCTTTGGTGGCAATGCACAGTTTGGCATAAAAGTCTGCTTTGCTCTGAGCCCTGATTGCTTCCTTTACATTTGCCCCGATACTCGTACCACTCCGTAAAAGTTGTTTTGATAAAACATACTCATTCTTTTCCTTCTGTAAATATTGATAAAGTCGTATAATTCTAATAGCAAACAACTTGCTTTTGCTAACTACGGCATTTTCTTTTTTCTCCATAAACTTAATTATTTATACTAATGCTTAATTCTTAATTTTTTGGGTTGTGGTCATGTTCCGAAATATCTGCTCCTATTTTTAAATATCGATAAAATTAGCATTTTCTTAACAGCAAAATACCCTGCTCTTATTATTTGCAACACTCTAAAAAATAATTAAGCATTAACAATTATTAACGGTTTTGGTTATTGAGACTAATAGTCTTAATAGTTCTTGAATATTTTCGTATATGCTTTCGAATAGCCGTTTGTCTATATAGTCG
>CAYJOY010000186.1:4566-4835 GCA_964371885.1 uncultured Lentimicrobiaceae bacterium
TTTTATAGCAATGCACCTAAAGCTTGCAAATTTATTCCAACTAAAGACTTAAAGTAGCGCAGCCTAATCTCGTAAGCATCCCAAAGGGGCACCTTAACACCATTGGCGCGGGTGTAGGCAATGAGGCCTCCTGTTATTACTAACAATACGTCGGGTTCTCGGAGTTTTATTTGCGGACTTTGATGATTGCTTTTTTGATGAGAGAGTGAACAGTCATTGAAATTTAATAAATTGTTTATATTCAATATATTAAATAAATCAGCGCAGAT
>CAYJOY010000187.1:0-4815 GCA_964371885.1 uncultured Lentimicrobiaceae bacterium
CTCCGACGAAACGAGGAAGAGAGATATACTATCGTCCCAACATCTCCCTCTTCTATCAAGCAGTTGAAATTGTAAAGGAGTATACAAATCCTTTACTGGTGAGCCAGCTTAAACAGCAGTAACTTTTCCATGGTTAGGTGCAAAGTGGCTGTGGCCAAATTTTTACTCTGAAAAAAATTCCAGATTGTTTTTTTCTGCGCAAATCTCTTGCCTGCGTAACAAAAAGAGTTCATCTTCGAAATACTTGTACGTCTAAAAAAAAAACGCATATAAGTTTATATGCGTTTTTTTTATATCTTCTCTATATTGTAAAATTCGATTTTGGACTTTTACAATATAGAGCTATAGGATGAGCATAAACTATGCGCCAAGAACCTTCAAGGTTGTTTGCATAATTTCAAGTTCCTCGTTTGTAGGAATTACAAGTCCGGTAATTGCGCTGTCTTCAGTAGTAACCGCACGTGAATAACCAAGACGTTTATTGTTTATTTCATCATTTACTTTTGCGCCCAAGTGGCTGAAAGCTTCGAGAATGGGTTTACGGTTAATCGGAGCATTTTCTCCGATACCACCTGTAAATACAATCGCATCGATAGGACCAAGAACAGCCATATATGCGCCGATGTATTTAATAACACGGTAGTTGAAAATGTCGTTGGCAAGAGTAGCGGCTTTGTCACCTTTCTCTACCAAGTCTTCAATGTCACGCATGTCATTGCTACCGGCAATAGCAAGAAGTCCGGATTGCTTATTGAGCATGTCAGACATTTCGCTTGCAGACATTCCTTCTTGTTCCATAAGGAAAAGAGGCAAGGAAGCATCGATATCACCACAGCGAGTTCCCATCAAAAGACCTTCAAGAGGTGTGAGTCCCATGGTGGTGTCAACACATTTACCGTCTTTTATAGCAGAAATGGAACACCCATTGCCAAGGTGACAACAAATACCGGTGAAGCTTTCTTTACCGAGGAAAGAAGCAGCCGTTTTAGATACATATTTATGAGAAATGCCGTGGAATCCATAACGACGCAAAGCATATTTTTTAGCAAGTTCAGGCGAAATAGCGTAGGTATATGCATACTCAGGCATGGTAGTGTGGAAACCTGTGTCAAATACCGCAACAGCAGGAACTCCCGGTAAAATTTCTTCAATAACTTCAATACACGCCAAGTTTGCAGGGTTGTGAAGAGGGCCTAATGGAGCATATTGACGAATAACGTCTTTGACAGTTTCATCAATTTTTGCTTCGACGTAATCAGGGCCGCCCAAAAGCACACGATGGCCTGTAGCATAAATAGAATCAAAGCTTGGCAATATGTTCATATCCAAAATACGTTGCATCATATCACGGATGCCATCGCCATGGGTAGCATAAGAAACTTCAAAAACGTGCTTTTCTTCTTTATCTGTATCAGGAAATACTTTGAAAATACATTTGCCTTTGGCGCTACCAATACGTTCAGCAAGCACTGACAGTATTGGAGTTTCATTCTCACAGGCAAGAATTTGAGTTTTAAAAGAGGAACTACCGGCGTTTACAACTAAAATATACTTACCTTGTAAATCTGAATTGGCTACAGTCATTGCTTACTCCTTGAGGAAGTTAAAGTAAAAATATAGAAAGGAAACATTCACAAGATATATTTTTATGTCTTTGTCGAAATATTGTCAAGTCAACGATTAATGTTAGCTTTCGCTCTTTTTTTTTCTCGAAAACTATGCCTACCATTTTTTTTACCCTATTTTCAACCTATTACTTCAAATTTACTGATTTTGTGCTTTACTTTGATTTTAAGCGAAATTTCACATTATTCTTCACATATATAATTTTTTATTATACCAACACAATACACATCATTTAAATTTAAGTTACTAACAAAAATAAATAGTTTTTTCAAGTTTTGCAGTGCTTATCGAATGGATACATTATTAATTATATGCTAGCTTTTCTGAATAAGATGCTTATATTGAATTAGGGTGTGTTCACATAAACGCCCTTTCGGTTCTCTTTGCGATAGATTTTACTTGCTTTTTAGTCATGTACATCTATGACACTCCCATCAAAGCAAGCTCATCCTCTCAAGTATCCGACTTGATATAACTCGAAAAATCATTTTATGCGAACTCGCGCTCCAGTCAGTATATTGCATAATTACCAATATAGTTACACGCCACATATAAACCATTAAAGAACAACGTATTTATATAAATAATGATACATAAAAATGATTCACCTCAAAATATAAGGCTAAAGTCTCAAATATGAAAAATTGCGTTGATTTACATACTCACAGCACTGCTTCAGACGGTTCCCTTACTCCAAGAGAGCTTGTCAAACTTGCCTGTAATAGCAAATTGTCTGCCATTGCCTTAACCGATCACGACACTGTGGATGGCCTCGATGAAGCAGAACAAGCCGCAAAAGAATTTGGCATAGAATTTATTCGCGGTTGTGAGCTCAGTAGCAAATATAACAGTTATTGCGTGCATATCGTAGGCTTATTTCTTCCCGAAAATCTGGAAAATTACCCTCATTTTATGACTGCGCTTGCAGAATTTCAAAAAAACCGTGATAATAGAAATTGTGGCATGGTAGAAAAATTAAATGCCCTCGGTATCAAAATAAGTTTGGAAGAATTACAAAGTAAGGCCGGTGGTGATATTATCGGACGGCCCCACTTTGCACAACTTTTGTGCGAGAAAAAAATTGTTCATTCCGAAGCAGAGGCTTTTGATAAATATTTGGCAAAAGATAAACTTGCCTATGTTCCAAGAAAAAGCGTTACTGCCCATAAAGCGGTAAGCCTGCTAAAAAGTATCGATGCACTAAGCGTGCTCGCCCATCCTAAACTTATAAAATGCAGTCATAAAGAATTAGATACTTTGGTGTCTGAATTAAAAGAGTTGGGATTAAGCGCCATTGAAGTATACCACAGTTCCCATTCCCAAAAAGACGAGCGCGAACTTGTAGGGCTGGCAAAAAAATATGATTTACAAATCAGTGGCGGATCGGATTTTCACGGAAACCCCAAGCCCAAAATACAACTTGGAAAAGGAAAGGGTGGATTGCGCATTCCCTATTTTGTTCTTGAAAAGCTTAAAAGTATTTTATAAGCGCTCCCCTCCCTTAAATAACAAAATAAAGAACTCACACGAGATAAGGAGATTAATATGGCGACACCACCACTTAACAGTAAATATCGCAGTGAATTGACTCTTGAGCCTTTTAGTGAAGTTTACGCAAATCATGAACTGGGCAATTGTTCTTTGCCTAAAAACACATTTCCCTTGCACGAGCACAGCCCAAGGGCGACTTTGCAGGCTATTGAAGACGAACTTATGCTTGACGGCAACGCAAGGCAAAACCTTGCCACATTTTGTCAAACATGGGTAGAACCTGAAATTCAAACATTGATTATGAACAGTTTGACCAAAAACCTTGTAGATAAGGACGAATATCCGCAAACAGCCGAAATAGAACAACGCTGTACCCATATTTTGGCCAATCTTTGGAATGCTCCAAACCAAGAAACCCTCGGAACGGCCACCATAGGTTCAAGCGAGGCCGCCATGCTCGGTGCCATGGCACTTTTAAGACAATGGAAAGAAAGACGTATCGCCGAAGGAAAGCCCTACGATAATCCGAATTTGGTAACAGGCCCCGTGCAGATTTGTTGGATTAAATTCTGTCGGTATTGGAACGTGGAACACAGAGAAATTCCTATGGCAGAAGACAGACTTATTTTAAGTGCCGAAGAGGCCGTAAAGCTCTGTGATGAAAACACCATCGGGGTTGTGCCCACCTTTGGGGTGACATTTACGGGACAATATGAACCTATAGAAGAATTACAAAATGCTCTTGATGTTTATCAAGAAGAAACAGGAATTAACATTCCTATTCATGTTGATGCTGCCAGCGGGGGATTTCTTGCGCCTTTTGTAGAGCCTGATATTGTGTGGGATTTTCGCTTACCACGGGTTCAATCCATCAATGCTTCAGGACATAAATTTGGTTTGGCACCCCTTGGAATCGGTTGGATTATTTGGCGGGAAAAAAATTGTTTGCCCGAAGATCTTATTTTTTATGTCAATTATTTGGGAGGCAATCTCCCCACCATCAATATTAACTATTCTCGTCCCGGTTCTCAGGTTTTGGCGCAATATTATTGCTTTTTACGTTATGGCCGTGAAGGTTATAAGAGAGTACACTTGGCCTGTTATAAGACAGCTAAATATTTGGCAGATGATCTACGAGAACTTGGAATTTTTGATATTATCCATGAGGGTGACAACGGCATTCCGGCCGTTTGTTGGACCCTTAAAAAGGACGCACAGGTTAAATTCAATCTTTTTGACCTTTCCAAAGCTTTGAGGTTACGAGGGTGGCAAATCCCTGCATATACCATGCCTGCCAACAGACAAGATTTGGTGGTAATGCGTGCCCTTATCCGCCATGGTGTCAGTTGTGATATTATTAATATCTTGTCTAAAGATTTAAAACGATTTGTAGCAGAGCTCACCCTTTATCCCCCCAACCACCATGCTACAGAAAAAGAAGTGGGGGACTGCCATAGCAGTCGTTTGGAAACTTGTGATGACGGTGAGTGTGAACTTGGTGAGTGTACACTCGGCGAATGCACAACATCTTAAACCATTAAAAAACATACTTTTTTTTAAAATATACCCCCCCCTATTAAAGTTTTCTAAGGAAAAAAGGGGGGCTCTTTTTCTTTTTTTTGGGGGAAATGATTTCCCCCAAGCCCCCTCAACTATTTTATTTTTACTTGCCAAAGCAAGTAAAAATAAAATTTACGG
>CAYJOY010000188.1:0-729 GCA_964371885.1 uncultured Lentimicrobiaceae bacterium
ATTGAAAAAGATGAACCCGTTTATTGGGTGCATTGCGCCTCTTTAGGGGAGTATGAACAAGGAAAGCCACTCATAGAAGCATTAAAAAACAATTTCCCGAACACTAAAGTATTAGTAACTTTCTTCTCTCCATCGGGTTATGAAATTAAAAAGCATGACACTTTGCTCGATTATGTGGCGTATCTCCCGTTAGATACCCAAAAACATGCTAAAAAGTTGATGCGCACAATAAGAGTAGAAGCGGCGTTTTTTATTAAGTACGAGTTTTGGTTTCATTATATACGCGAGTTGAGCAAAGCCAACGTTCCCGTTTATTCAATCTCTGCTATCTTCCGCCCATCGCAGTATTTCTTTTCGTGTGTGGGAAAGTGGCACAGAGAACAGCTAGGTAAAATAACCCACTTCTTTGTACAGAACCTCTCTTCAAAACAACTTCTAAATAACTACAATATTAACAATGTTACAGTTACGGGCGATACCCGGTTCGATAGTGTGTATACACAATCGTTGAATGTAGAGCCACTACAAGAGATAATTGATTTTAAAGGAACTCATACTTTAATAGTGGCGGGTAGCACGTGGGCACCCGACGAGGAACTGTTAGCACAATTGCTCCCTATGTTGAATGGAAGTTGCAAAATTGTGATTGCGCCCCACGAAGTAAATAGAGCACATATAGAGCAGATAAAAAAACGGTTCGAAAAATGTACCGTTGCCCTCTATTCGCAG
>CAYJOY010000188.1:739-4800 GCA_964371885.1 uncultured Lentimicrobiaceae bacterium
ACAAATTATCAATTAGCAGATGTTTTTGTAATTGATCATATAGGGGTGTTGAAGAAAATATACCGCTATGCCGATTATACCTATATAGGTGGAGCTTTTGAAACAGGCTTGCATAATATTCTTGAAGCAGCTGTTTTTGGAAAACCCATTTTCTTTGGTCCTAAATATCAGAAATTTAATGAAGCAGTGCAGTTGGTGCAGCGTGGTGGCGCATTTACCGTAAACGATGTAACCCAGTTGTATAATATATTCCAGTCGTTAATAAACGAACCAGTATTTTACAACAAAGTGTGTCTAGTCAACGAAACCTACGTTAAGGAAAATTTAGGTGCGGTAGAGAAAGTTATGGAATCAATCCCTACCGCATAGCAGACCTCCTGCTCTAAATACCTATAATTGTAGAAAGAGGGAGTTTAGTCCACTCTGCAATGTCTTCATTTGATATACCTTGCTTCTTTAAAGTAGCGGCTATGCGCATCGCTTCTTTCTCAATACCTTTCTCGATTCCTTTCTCAATACCTTTCTCGATTCCTTTCTCAATTCCTTTCTCGATACCTTTCTCAATACCTTTCTGGATTCCCTTTTCGATCCCTTCTTTCATCCCTTCTTTCATTCCCTCTTCGTGTGATCTTTCAATAATGGAGGCGTCGCGCATGGTCATATCCCAAAAGTAGTCGTAAGCAAAAAGTTCTGCTTCTGAGTAGGACGATTGCTCTAGTAACTGCGTTGCTACTTTAATTTCAGGAACTGCTAGTAGCTCTTCCGCAACAGTTTCTTTACCTGCAACCTCAGTAAGAAAGCGGAGCCAGAGCACTTGCATTTTCTTTTCGGATGGTGTTTTTGGGGTGAACTTTGGAAGTTCTACAAATACCAATTGTAAGCCAGGGATAATTTTGTCGGGGTTTTCTCGATGCACCATCTCGTAGTGATGGTAGTACCCTTTCATCTTAGGCTCAAATACTTCGTTTACAAGATTGAGGGAGTAAACAGGTTTTAAATCTTTATACTTTATCCCTTTTTCGGCTTGTCGTACAAATGCTTTGGCTCCATTAAAAAAAACACGCGAAATAAAGTCGGAATTCCATGTAAATTGCATCTCTACAAGGAACTTTCTTCCCACTTGATCGGTGCAACAAACATCTACTACGCTAAATTTGCGCAAAGGATTGTTGGGAACCTGCTCAGACGATTGGTATTCAATCCAAATAATCTCTTTGCCCTTTTCCAAAGGGAGCATTGCGTTTAAAAAGCTGAGTAATAAATTTTTGTCGTTGCCAAAAATTTTTTTAAAGGTTAAATCTACTCTTGGATCAAGAAGTTTCATAGCACTATAGTTTTTTTAGTTTTTATAAATTTTATCACGGCAAAAATAAACTTTTTTTATATACACAACATCTTGTACATCATTTTTTTACATTTTTTTTCTTCCGAAAAATCTACCTTTTTATTGAAAAAAAAGCACAATTTAGCTGTTTTTTTGTTTGTTTTAAACGAATGTAAGTAATTTATTATATTTTTGTGGTGTATTAGTAAACTAGTGCACTGCGCAAGCGTTTGTTGTGCAACAGGCAGAATTAAAGAAAATTAACACAAAATTGATGAGGTATGATTGAATTAAAAGAGGTAACATTTGGTTACAAAAAGCGCCAATCAATATTCCAATCGTTGGATATTGAGCTTTCGCCAGGCCATATTTATGGTCTTTTGGGTCGAAATGGGGTAGGGAAGACCACTCTAATGAAAATAATGGCGGGCTTGTTGTTCCCAATGCAAGGAACAGCTACTGTTTTCAATGAACATAGTTATAATAGAAAGGTTTCGGTAATGGAGAATCTTTATTTCCTTCCAGAAGAGATTTATATACCGAGCATGTCTATTCGAGAATTTCAGAAAGTGTATGCCCCTTTCTATCCCGCTTTTAATCCAGTGCAATTCGATGAATATTTAGCTGCATTTGAGATGGAGATCACGAAGAAATCGTTGAAAAAGATGTCGCATGGGCAAAAGAAAAAGGTGATGTTGAGTTTTGCTTTGGCTACCAATGTAGATCTTCTTTTTTTAGATGAACCCACCAATGGATTAGATATTCCTGCTAAAAGTACTTTCAGAAAATTGTTAGCATCGGCAGTAACAGAGGAGCAATTAGTGATAATTTCTACTCACCAAGTACGCGATTTGCATAGTCTCATTGATAGTTTAATAATTTTAGAATCGGGAAAAATACTACTGAGTGCAACGGAAGAAGAGATTACCCAAAAACTCTATTTTGCTTATGTAGATAATATGTATAAAGATGGTAACATTATTTATGAAGAGGAGGCATTGCAAGGAAAATCGATTGTTGCAAAGAATATAGATGGTAAAGAGAGTAAGTTAGATATTGAGATTTTGTTTAATGCTACGATGGCCGAAAAGAAAAAAATTAACGAGTTGTTTCATCAATAAAAAAGAAAAATACCCATAAAATTTTAGCAGCAGGGGCTGTTTTTTATATCTTATGCATATTCGCTATGCTGTTACTTATAAGGAATGACATTAAACGAAATGCCGAGCAAAATGAACAAATTATTAATCATGAAATACCAGTAGAATAATGAATCCACGTACAATTATTAATTTATTAAGACTTTATATATTAGAAAATAAAACTTGGTTTTTACAAAGTGCCGTTGCGCTATTTATAGCTACTATTATTTTAACACCTATTCTAGGTCTTCAATTTCACAATGTCATTTTTACGATATATTTTATATCGATGGTGGGCCGATTTTTCCAAAAAACGAAACCGGGCGAAGCTATTAGATATTATACAATTCCAGCTACTGCAATAGAGAGGATGGTTGCTGCAGTATTTATGATCTATTCCTTTTGGTTGGTTATGACTTTATTAATTACAACTGGTGCATGGCTAAGCGATATTTTAATGAATAAACCAATTATTCACTTAAATAGTGTTGATGTTGACCCCTTTACCTATTTAGAAATGCAGCTTAATCAATTTGGTAAAGTGTCGTTAATAATTTCAATCTTCCTTTTTGGGTCAGTCTATTTTAAGAGCAGTGCAGTTGGATTTACTTTTGTGAGTATTGTATTATTAGGTTTAGTTTCTTCAATGATACTTGGTGTTAGTGCTACATGGATGTTAGATGTTTATTCTGATGCGATGCAAGGAAGAAGCGGAATGTATATATCTAATAACGAAATTCAATTTTTGTGGCAATACAGCAATGTTATTGATGTAGTAATATGCACTATTACCTTAGGGTTCTTTTATACACTAACCTATTTTAAACTAAGAGAAACGGAGGTGTAAATGATTTTTAATGACAGAAAAGCTATTTATCAGCAAATTGCCGATTATGTTTGCGGTAAAATATTGCAAGGGGAGTGGCCTCCAGGAAGTCGCATCCTTTCGGTGCGCGAACTAGGAGCAAAGTTAGAAGTGAACTCCAATACAGTGTTGCGTGGTTACGACTTTTTGCAGCAGCAAGCGATAATAGTAAACAAGCGGGGAGTAGGATATTTCTCTACGTCCGATTCTAAGGAAAAAGTTTTAGCAATGTTAAAGGAACGCTTTATTGAAGAAGAAATCCCAATACTACGCAAGAATTTAGAACTGTTGGATATGAGTTTTGAGGAACTGCGAAGTTTATTGAATGGATAAAATGATAAAACGAGGCATATTTTGTAGAGAATATGTCTCGTTTTCCTTTATCTTAAACTCGTAACTATTGTTTTACAAATCGAATGGTTTCAATGCCTTGGGTTGTGAAAATGCGGGCAAAGTAGATGCCACTATGTAACGAGCTAACACCCAATGTGGTTGCGCTTTCGTTTGCCTCTTTATTCAAAATATTTCTTCCAGCAACATCCAATATTTCAATGCGATGAACTATCCCATTATCTGTAACAATAGTAATTTCTCCAGAAGTTGGATTTGGATATAACTGGGTGCTGTATTCTTTTTCGTGCTCGTAAATTCCACTGTTAGTGGTAAAGTACACCTCAATAGTATGGTTTTGAGCGATTGGTTCGAAAGTGTAACTGTTGTAGTAGTTAGC
>CAYJOY010000189.1:0-325 GCA_964371885.1 uncultured Lentimicrobiaceae bacterium
CGATTCATTAGAAATAACAGGAATTTCGTGGCGTGTTAAGTGAAGCGCGATCTCTTTGCCAAGTTGGTTCCCACTCGTTAAGATGGCAATATCGCGAAGCGAGAACCCTTTTGCTAAGGTTTCTTGCACTTGTTCTAATACCTTTTTCTGAAAAAAAAGAGAGGTATCTCCCTCTTTTTCAGGTTTGAAAGTAACAGAAACTAGCCCCTCGGCACCCTCTTTACATTGCTGCGCTACATCTTCATAATAGGCTTCACATGAGGAGAAATCTGTAGTGTTTTGGGATAAATATTGGAAGAAGTTGTTATTAAAAATAGTGATGTTT
>CAYJOY010000189.1:335-4800 GCA_964371885.1 uncultured Lentimicrobiaceae bacterium
CTGAGCGATAATTAGTGTCTAGCGATCTTACCTTATGTTGCGTTTCATCTAGTTTATTTTCGAATATTTCAACAAATTGCTCAGTGTTAACAAGCGAATGCATAAGCGAAGAGTCGCCATTACGGAAGCGGTAAATAGCCTGTTTCACATCTCCCATAAGGAACACTTGCCCCTTTTCTTGCGATAAAGCATTGTGCAATAATGGTTTTAAATTAGACCATTGAAGAAATGAGGTGTCTTGAAATTCATCAATAAAGAAGTAGCGATATTTTTGCCCTAGTTTTTCAAAGATAAAAGGGGTGTCATTATCCTTAATGTTCTCTTGAATAGTGTGGTTGGTTTCGGAGAGGTAAAATAGCTGATCTTCTTCTTTTATCCTTACCATAATTTGTTGAAGGTCGAAGAGTAGCTCCAGCCTAGTGATGTTTTTGAAGAGGAAATCGAGATTACGTTGCAAGTCGGTGTCGTCGCTATCTTGTTCATTACGCCATCTTTTTCCATCTTGAAACAGGTTGGCATTGCATTCTAAAGCCGCTTTTATGGTGGCAATAGGGAGTTGCGCATTCTCATCGTAAAGTTCTTTGAGTACCTCCAACAACTGTTTGTCAATCTTCCAGCGCCCGCTATCGCTCATCGTATTTTCTACCAAGTTGAGCACCCGCTGCGTAATCTCTCTGTTTTTGTCAGAAATTTTACTCATCAATCCATCTATCGATTGTTGGTAAAAATCGTCGAGCTGAATTTCTAATTTGAAGTTAAGATTAAGACCGAGTTCTTGAGCAAATGCCCTCAGTACCCGTTGAAAAAAGCTATCGATAGTTGAGATGGAAAAGTTGTTATAGTCGTAATGGATTTTTTCTAATAGCTGCGTGGCCCACGAGGTAATATCTTCTATTTTTTGGGGATGATTTTTCTTAAGCATCTCAAAAATTGCTTTCGTAGCGCCTTGGTAATTTTCCTTTTCTTGGAATGCAAACTGATGAAGCGTTTCTAAGATGCGGCTCTTCATTTCGGCAGTAGCATTATTGGTAAATGTAATGGCCAAAATGCTCCGAAAATGGTCAGGGTTTTCCATACAAATAGTTAAATATTCGGCTACTAACGATGTGGTTTTTCCTGATCCGGCTGAGGCTTTGTAAACAGTAAACATATAAAATATATTGGGCAATTTATATAGAGGATGATAATTCTCTTCTCTTTTTCTAAAAATAGGCAATTATAGGGTAGTGGTCAGAGAGGTATGGCACACCATACGAGGCTGTAATTGTTTTAAAAGCTACTGCTGGCGATGGGTTTTTATGAAAAATAAAATCGATATTACGATTCATAAAGCCACCACCGCGTCCGAAGGCATTGAACGATTTTCCGTTACTCACAAATTGCGCTTCGTTGCGGGCATTGTTATATTTTTCTAAAATTGGATTTAACACTTTGCTGCTAGAGAGAACATTAAAGTCGCCAGTAATAAATACGGGGCTCTTACCTTGCGTAATTTGTTCAATTTTCTGAACAATAAGTTTCCCCGATTCTACTTGAGCTTCATTGCCTTTATGGTCGAAGTGGGTGTTAAAAACATATAGTCTTTCTTGTGTTACCCTATTTTCTAAATGTACCCATGTTACAATGCGGTTGCAAACGGCATCCCAACCCATTGAGGGGGTTTCTGGTGTTTCGCTTAACCAAAAATTACCAGCCTCCACTTTCGAAAAGCGGATAGTGTCGAAATATATAGCACAATATTCTCCCATTGCCTCCCCGTCGTCGCGCCCAACGCCCACATAATCGTAATCGTTTAACTGCTCATTTAAATAATACACTTGATGCTCTAGCCCTTCTTGAATACCTATTATATCAGGCGACAATTCGTGCAACATAGCAACACATGGCTCTCTTCTGTAGTTCCAGTTATTCTCTTCATCTTCGCTTGTGTCGTAGCGTATATTAAACGACATTACACTTAGTTGGTGCGTGCCATCCCATTCCTCTATTGTATCACTACACGACGCGAAGCATCCTAATAAAAAAATAATAATTAAAAATTTATCAAAATTCATGTTTGTAGATATTAAATTGATTTTTATACACTAACTTGTATGATATAAGTGTTATTTATGTTCTTAATTTGTAATTCTATAGAACCTTTTTTTTTGCTCTGATTTAATCTTTTGAGAGCTCTTCTTTTACTTCCAGCAAAAAGTTTTTAAGGTGGGTGAGTGCGGCTACGGTTTCTGCTTGCATGTCGGCAGAGCTTGGGTTATTTTTCAGTGCCTCTTTTGCTCCAGCAATGGTATACCCTTTCACTTTTGTAAGATAATGGATGGTTTGTAGTAATTCTATATCTTTGGCGGTATAGTAGCGATCTCTCTTTTTATTGCGATAAGGTTTAATATGGTCAAAATTCTTCTCCCAATATCGTAGCGTAACGGCAGTAACTCCTATCATTTCTGCCACTTCATTAATGGGATAATATTTTTTTTCGATCTCTATCATTGGGTTTTCAAATATCGTCTACTAAAAAATTTGTATTTAAAGATGCAATAAATTGCACGAAATCCATCTTTCCAACCTATCTTTTTCCCCTCTTCGTAAGTTCGTCCGTAGTACGATATTCCTACTTCGTATACCCTTACCCCTTGTATTCTCGACATTTTTTGTGTAACTTCAGGTTCAAAGCCGAATCTTTTTTCTTGTAAATAGAGACTTTTTATTATTTCGGCGCGAAACAGTTTGTAGCACGTTTCCATATCGGTAAGATTGAGGTTTGTGCACATGTTCGAGAGGAAAGTAAGGAATTTATTGCCGATAGAGTGCCAGAAGAATAGTATGCGATGAGGTTTGCCGCCAATAAATCGCGAGCCGTATACCACATCGGCAAAGTTGTTAATAATAGGGGCGAGTAGTATATTGTACTCGTGAGGGTCGTATTCTAGGTCGGCGTCTTGTGCAATAATAAAGTTGCCAGTAGCCTCGTCGAAGCCACGGTGCAACGCTGCCCCTTTCCCTTGGTTATAGGGTTGTTTAAAAAAGTGTATGTTTTGGTTAGGGTGATTTTCGATATAGCTTTCGATAACCATTTCGGAGCCATCGCGCGAACCGTCGTCTACTAAAATTACCTCTTTCTGGATGTTCTGAATAAGGGAAACCTCGGCAATTTTTTTCAAAATTGTTTGAATAGTTTTCTCTTCGTTATAGACAGGTATTACAATAGAAAGGGTCATTTTTAGCGGGATATATGTTATAATTGTTCGCTAGTTTTCCCAAATCGTCTTTCTCTATTTTGAAAATCGATGATGATATTAAAGAGGTCGTCTTCTCTAAAATCGGGCCACATTTTGTCTACGAAGTAGAACTCGGTGTAGGCAATTTGCCATAATAAGAAATTACTCACCCTGCACTCTCTTCCAGTTCTTATTAATATGTCGGGGTCTGGCATATTTTTGGTATTCATAAACGAGGTTATCAACAGGTCGTTTATTTGCGATGGGTCTATATTTTTAGCTTCCACCTCTTTGGCAATATTTTTCATGGCATTGGTAATTTCCCAACGCGCGCTATAGCTCAAAGCAAGCACTAAGGTAAGGCCAGTATTATTTTTGGTTTCATCAATAGCTGCTGCTAACTCATCTTGGCACGCTTGTGGTAACGATTGGGTGTTGCCAATAGTTTGCAAACGTACTTTATTTTTCATTAAATTAGCCAACTCAGAGCGAATGTGTTTTATGAGTAAAAGCATAAGTGCCTCCACCTCTTCTTTAGGTCTGTTCCAATTTTCGGTAGAGAAAGCGTAGAGGGTAAGATATTTCACCCCAGCTCTTCCTGCTCCTTCAATCGTACTTCTTACTGCTTCCACACCGTTTTGGTGCCCGAAAATGCGTGCTTCGCCGCGCTCTTTTGCCCAGCGGCCATTTCCATCCATTATAATGGCAATGTGTTGTGGAACAGTCTGCTCTTTAAGTGCTTCTAAAATATTTGATCCCATTTTTGTGATAAATTATTGTGTTAACATCAATCGGACGCTCACCCCAGCTTCTACATTTCCGGTATCGTAAACTGTAGAAATGTATGGACGGTTAATGGCTTGTTTGTAGTATAAACGGAGCCCTACCATGTTGCTCACTTGGTAATCGGCATTTACATCAATGGTTACGTTAAATGCGCCCGAAGATACTTGGTTTACGTTTTCATCAATTTTACGTAATGTAGTCTTGTTATCTTTTATACCTACCGCTACGGTAAGGTTTAAGTCGCTCACCACTTGTCTTTTATTACCAGAGAATACCAACCCGAGTTTCAAATCTTTAAAACGGTAACCAGCACCAATCGAAATTTCGTTAGTGCTCATCTCTGTAATCTGGTTGTTAGAGAAACTCATCGCAATATTTCTACTCTTTTTATACTCCACTTTAATGGTCATACTATTTTTTAGGGTCATATCAAACCCTACAAGTGGTCCGAATTGTTCGGT
>CAYJOY010000190.1:0-4799 GCA_964371885.1 uncultured Lentimicrobiaceae bacterium
GACCACTTCGCGCGGTGAAACAGTTACGCAGAGAATAAGTGATGCAGTTGTTTAGTGGTGAGACTTGCAAATGAAGTTAAAAAAGATCCATGCTAATAATACTTCATTTTTTTTTTTTTTTTTACGAGGATAAATAATTTTTTTATTTATTTTTGTAACCTAAAGTAAGAGAATGACTATCCTGCTTTTTTTTTGAAAGCGATTAACCACGAAAGCTATTTAAAAACTGATGAATGTACCAATGGATTTAGCAACTGCAATAAATTTTGAAGAAATAAGCAAAAAATTTTCAGAAATTAGATCAGATGATGGTTTGGGCGAAGGTAGTGCTGCCCTATCACATTATTTGCACAACAGTGCCAAAAATGCGAAATACTATAAAAGTGAGGCCTTAGAACATGTTAAATCAACCTTGAAGTATGATTTTACCAATGAGGAACTTTCATATAAAGTAGCAGAAGAAGCGCTTCAATATATGCTTTTTGATTTTTCAACTGAAGTGCCATTTCCTGCACCAGAACATCCAAAATTTCAATTCATTGATTTATTTGCAGGGATTGGAGGCTTTAGGTTAGCTCTGCAAAATATAGGTGGGAAATGTGTTTATACTAGCGAATGGGATAAAAAAGCAAAGCTAACCTATAAGACAAATTTCGGAGAAGTTCCTTTTGGAGATATAACGAAAGCCGAAATAAAGCAATTTATTCCTGATGATTTTGACGTGTTATGTGCTGGGTTCCCATGTCAAGCATTCTCTATTGCGGGAAAAAGGGGTGGGTTTGAAGATACCAGAGGGACCCTCTTTTTTGAAGTTGCTGAGATAATTAGCAATAAAAGACCTAAGGCTATCTTCTTAGAAAATGTAAAAGGATTGATAAATCATGATAAAGGTAAAACATTAAATACAATTTTAAATGTTTTGCGAGATGATCTAGGGTATTTTGTGCCAGACCCTCAGGTGTTGAACGCCAAAAACTATGGTGTGCCGCAGAATAGAGAACGAATTTTTATAGTAGGTTTTAGGAACGATTTAGAGATAGAGACTTTTAATTACCCACTACCTACTAAAGACAGAGTTACGTTTGCCGATGTAAGAGAAGAAAAACCAGTCTCAGTAAAGTATTATTTGTCAACAACGTATGTAAATACACTTCGTGCGCATAAAGAAAGACATGAAAGCAAAGGTAACGGCTTTGGATATGAAATAATTTCAGATGACGGAACTGCGAATGCAGTCGTTTGTGGAGGGATGGGAAGAGAACGCAATTTAGTTATAGATCATAGATTAGAAGACTTTACACCTATTACTCATATTAAAGGCGAAGTGAATAGAGAGGGGATCAGAAAGATGACGCCAAGAGAATGGGCAAGACTACAAGGATTTCCTGATAATTTTATAATTCCAGTTGCAGACGCATCGGCTTATAAGCAGTTTGGGAATTCTGTTGCGGTGCCTGCTATTCAAGCAACAGCAGAAGAAATAATTAAAACTCTAGATAATGTTAAAAGGAAATAAAGGAGAATGGAGCGAAATTTATGCTTTGCTAAAAGTGTTGTCAGATAAACATCTTTATGCTGGTGATGAGGATTTGAATAAAATAGAAAAGTTGATTTTCCCAATAGTAAAGATTTTGAGAGGTGGATCGAACCAGGTTTTGGAGTTTGCTTATGATGATGATATAGTTGTTGTTAATAATAATGAAGAACAATTCAGAATTAGTCTCTCTGAATTTACGCAGAATGCAAGCTTGCTTTTAAGTAAACTCCAGAAAGCAAACTCTCGTTCGTTTGAAGTTTCAGCCATTGAAACGTTTCTAAATTCATTTAATTGCAATAGCTTAAAAGCTAAGTCTTCACTTAAAAGCGATATTCGCATAGTGATTCATGACTATAGAACAGGGATTGACCCTGAATTAGGGTTTAGTATTAAATCGCAAATAGGGAGCTCTTCAACATTGCTAAACGCATCAGCATCTACAAATTTCATTTATAGAGTAAATGGAACCCCTATCATGCAGCACGATATAGATAGAATTAATAGTATTGATACTAGAACTAAAATAAAAGATAGAATTGAAGAAATAAAGAATTTGTCAGGCAGTTTTGAGTTTCTCTGTGCAGAAAATCTTATATTGGGGAGCAATCTCACATTAATTGATAGTATGTTGCCCTCTATTATAGCCGATATGTTATTGCAATATTATACTTCAAATTTTTCTAAAACGATAGATCTAATCAACGATATTTCAATGAGAAATCCTTTGAATTATCAACTAATAGGAGAACACCCATTTTATGTGTACAAAATGAAACGATTTTTGACGGATGTGGCACTAGGAATGATGCCAGCAACTGTTTGGAAAGGTCAATACGATGCTACAGGGGGCTATTTGATTGTAAAAGATAATGGAGAGGTTTTGTGTTACCATATTTATAATAGAAATGAGTTCGAAAATTATTTGCTGCAAAATACAAAATTTGACACGCCTAGTAGCACAAGACATGGTTTTGGAAAATTGTTTGAAGAAAACGGGGAGCTGAAATTTAAACTAAATTTACAAATTAGGTTTGTTAAGTAATTACTAATTATCTCCTCTTTCTCTTATTCATTAAGCTTTCATCGCCAAATGAGTAAGTTACCCCAAATAATACATTGACACCAAAACTTTTAAAGTCGTAAAATTTTGCGTAATGTTGACCCACCAAGTTGTTAACAGTGGCAAATGCCGAGAACTGTTTCGAGATAAAATACTCGAAACCAAGCCCAAAGTTGAGCAATGGCTTCATCTTTTTAATGTAGTAGTTATCTCCACCTAGCGGACTGTATGCCCAACGGTCGAAAGAGAGGTCGAAGTTAAAATCGATCATGAATAGCTCTTTATGGAAATATTTTCCATCGAAAGAGACCTCCCATGTAGGTTTGTACCAAGGTTTCTCAATCGATAAGCCATAATAACCGTTATAGTTCCCTTCTAAATTTAAGAAAAGCTGATTCACAACCTCCCAGTTTAAATTGGCACATACGTTTAATACGTTCGCCTTTTCAGAGTAAATAACATTAAACTGGTTATAAAGCGGTGCGGTAGTGTCTACAAGGAAAAACGCCATGTCTTTTCTCAATTCGTAACGCGCAGAAATATGGTAATTTAATTTACGAACAATATTCCCTTTAATACCGCCATATACCGCTATTTGTGTTCTAGTAAAACGTAGCGAATCGAGGTTAGGCTTTACGTATGGGTTTTCGTAAAGTAACGATTCTAATGAATTAAATTCTGTTTTCCCATCTAATCCTACGTAAATATTCATCATTTTAGGAACGAGGCCTAATTGCAGTTCTACTACCGGATAAATAGGGAATAGTGCCTTTTCCGATAGGGTAGAGTGGGCAATAGGGATTCCAGCACCTACTAGTAAATGGTATTCTTCAATGGTAAATTGTGCTTTAGGAACAAACTCTACCTGAAAACTGTTGTTGGTAAAGTTCGAAAGAGAGGTTTCGTTGCCCCATTTGTTGTTGTAGTAATCTACGTTTATGTCAATGCGGTAGTTTTGGAAACCACTAATTTTAAGAAATCTCGCATCGTAGCTTAAGTAAGAACTTATGGCCACATGATTCTCCATATCTTTTCTGAAGTTATAGATAAAGTCGTAGTCTAATCGAAAGTCGTATTTTAGTCGTCGGTCTTCTAGTACATAGTTAGAGTGTATTCCCACGGTGGCGTATGCGTGGTGAAAGCTATTGTTGAGCGAGTCTTTGTAATCTTTGGTGTAATATGGGTCGTAGTTAAAGGTAGTGTCGGTTTTTACTATGCCGTACAACGTTGCAAGTTGGTGGTTGTATCCTGCCGATGAGTATAGGGTTTGGTTTCTGAAAAAGCGTTTAAAGAAAAACTGCGCTTTAGTATCGCTTACGGGAGCGTATGGATATTCTTTCATCTTTTTTCCAATTTGAGGTGCCCACGCAGAAAAGTGGTTTACATTGAGCCCATACGAGTATTTTCTATTGTCGAAATTGTGAACGTTGAGTTGCACTAGCGGGGTAACGGGGTAGCCGAAGCCCACTTTTAGGAAATTGCGGTACAACCGTTGCATTACCTCTTTCGGGAGTTTTGCCGGTTTAAGAGGTGAGGGTTCGAAAGAGAGTTCTTGCCGTTGTGGGACAATATAATAATCGAAAGTTACCGAGTGCGTGTTCGTATCGAGAATTTCAGCATTAGAATTGAATTTTGGAAAATTCATTAACTGCGGGGTGAAATTTATTCTAAATTTAGCTGTATCAATTGGTTGCGCGGTAAGCGTGGCGGCGGCCAACACTACTATCGCAAATAGAATCCATCGTTTCATCACTTTATTATTTGTAAAGAGGCAAAATTACATTTTTTTTTCGCTGCTCATCACAATTATTCTCATTTTTTTTAACAAAGTTACTCACATATATTTGCCACTTTGCAAGTAAACTTCCAACCTTTAACTTTCCAACTTTCAACTAATAAAAAAGTAGCCATGCAGCAAAGTAACGTTTGAGTTGAAAGTTCCCCTTTTTAAGGTAAGGCATTGCCTCTACACCCGCACCCATCGCACCATCTCCCAGCCACGGTAAATAACGGCTAATTTTCGCAATTCAGTATGTCCAATGGTCGATTGTACTTTCTCGCATTGGGCGTATTGCGCCAGTTGCACGGCCGCCTCTTCTTGCAGTTGGTCTAATACCGCATCGGTGGCATCGCGTTTGGCGTACTTAATCTCAATAACGTAAGA
Organism: uncultured Lentimicrobiaceae bacterium; assembly: GCA_964371885.1. GTDB lineage: Bacteria > Bacteroidota > Bacteroidia > Bacteroidales > WCHB1-69 > CAYJOY01. The sequence goes on from CAYJOY010000190.1 coordinate 4,762, forward strand.
GTAGAGAATATCGGGTTGGTGGTACAGTTTGGGCTGCA
>CAYJOY010000191.1:0-4746 GCA_964371885.1 uncultured Lentimicrobiaceae bacterium
GCGCGCTTTTAAGTAATGGCTATTTGGTGATAATAAAACCTAAGCAACTCAAATACCCTCCGCATTGCTTGAAAAGCGTCGTCGACGTTGTTATTGGCACTCTCTTCCCAGCCTCCATCTAGCAATGTAATAATTACTCTGGTACAGCTTTTTACGTCGCTATCTTTTGGGATATTCCCTTTTAGCACGCTATTCTGAACCGCTTGTTCCCAAACTTTGAACTCTTTTTTTTTCAGTTCTTTATATCTTTCCGAAAAGATGGCGTTGCGTGAACTTATTTGTTGAAATAACACTTGGTAGTTACTGTTAGAGATAGTCATTCCAGATTGTAGCTCATTGTGTTGTAATATATCATGATGGTGTTGTTCTGCAAAGTCAATCATTTCAAGAATCTCGAAGTGCCTCGTTTCGGCAATGTTTGTTGTGAAAAATTTTTCTAGAAATCGGTTGGCAATATCTAAGAAAAGTTCTTCCTTGTTTTTGTAATGGTGATATAGTAGCCCGCGCGACATTCCTGTTGCTTTTTGAATATCGCTAATAGAGACGGCGTCGTATCCTTTGGTAATTAAAAGTTCGAACGCGGCCCTAATAATTGTTTTTTTTCCAGTTGCTGCCATATATTTCCGTTCTTATTACTCCATTTTGATAGGGGGTGGGCTTATTAAGACGCTGTTTCGGTTTTTGCATCTACGCCGCCACCCAAGGCTTTGTACAGATTAATTCGTCCTTGTACCCCTTCAAACCAGTCGGCTGCCTGCAATAGTTTAGATTGCAGGAGTGCGTTTTGGGCGTAAATAACATCGAGATATGTGGTAGAGCTGTGCATCATGAGGTCGGTGCTGTTTTGTACGGCGCCCACACCCGCTGCCACCTGTTCTGCTCTAATTTTGAGTTTCTCGGAACTGTTATGGCACTGTGCTAGCGCAGTGTTTACTTCGTTCCCAGCAATTAATAGTGTTTTAGAGAATTGCAATAGTGCTTGTTCATATTGCGATTTCGATATTTTAAGGTTAGCTTTGAGTGTACCGTTGGCAAACAAAGGCTGCATAAGCGATGTTACGGCCGAAAGGAGGAGTGCACCAGGGTTGAGTATAATACCCGCATTGTTGCTCCAACCGGCAGTGGCACTTAGGCTGATAGAGGGATAGAATGAGGCACGCGCTAAGTTTACATTATAAAAAGTAAGTCGGAGATCATGCTCTGCCACCTTTACATCGGGACGATTAGAAAGCGCCTCTAAGGCAACGTTTTCGAGCAATAGGCTCGATAAGAAAGTGGTGCTTTGTTGTATGAGCGCACTCTCCGAAGTTAGGAGTTCTGTATTAGAAAATGTAGTGCGTGCTATTTTTTGTGGCGTTGAGTTAATAAGTAGTGCCAAGCTATTTTCTACTACTCTAATCTGATTCTCAATATCTTTTACCGATGCTTTTACCCCGAGGTAGCTGGCGCGCGCTTGGTTAACGGCGGCCTCTGTTTGCATGCCCGCCTCTTTCATCGAGATGAGAATCTCTAAGTTCTCTTCTTGATTTTGGGCACTTTGATTCGATATGATGAGTTGTTCATCTAACAGCACAAGGGTGTAATAGCTGTTGGCAACGGCTGCCACCAATTGCGTTTGTATGAGGTTTACATACTCCTCTGTTTTATATAATGCCGCTTCGGCCATCCGTTTTTTGTTTCTGTTTTTCCCAAAAATATCTATTTCCCATTGCATGTTAATAGGAAGCGAGTAGGTGCCTGAGTTGTTGCCACCAAAAGAGGTAATGGCACCATTGGGAGCAAAGGCAAACGATGGAACGTATGCCAACTTTGAAGCAACGATAGCGGCTTGCGCTTGGTCGATATTGTGTTTGGCAATCAATAAATCGCTATTGTTCTTTAATGTACTGTCGATTAGGGCCAGTAAATACGGATCGTTAAAAAATGTTCTCCATGTGGGAAGTGGAGTTAATGTATCTTGTACCGCCACCTCTGTGCCGTAAACATTATCTCCCCCCTTTTGCGAAGGGACCTCAAAATTAGTGTAGAGGCCACAGCTGGTAAAGGAGAGGAGGAAAAACAAAGTGAGTACTTTACTTGTTATTATTGATTTCATTTTTCTTGTTGTTTCTTGTTTTTTTCTTGTTGAGCAACTGCTTATAGCTAATCGTTGTTAGTAATTTTGATAACAATTATTGCTCATTCCGTGCATTCTTCTTCTCAGTATATTTTTTAATCTCTTCTAATTCATTCAAAATTAATGGATCTGAAGATTCTTTAAATTCAATGGGTTTAAATTTTTCTTGTAGCGCTTGGAATACCACAAAGAGTACAGGAACAATAAATAGGAGGCCGAGGGTTCCCACTATCATTCCTCCTACAGAGCCTAACCCGATGGTTCTACTACCGTTTGCACCTACCCCTGAGGCAAATACTAATGGGAAAAGACCAAATACCATTGTTAAGGAGGTCATTAAGATAGGACGTAAACGGACTTTAGCAGCAAAGAATGCCGATTGTTTGAGCGACATTCCCGCGTGGCGGCATTGTGTAGCGTATTCCGTTAAGAGGATAGCTGTTTTGGCCAATAATCCTATTAACATAATCAATCCTACTTGTAAATAAATGTTGTTTTCTACTCCAAAAAGTTGCGCAAATAAGAAACTTCCCATTAATCCAAATGGAATAGAAAGGATAACAGCCAATGGAATAAATAAACTTTCGTATAATCCTACCAACACAAGGTATACAAATAGTAGACAGATGGCAAATACCATCATGGTATTATTGCCCCCTTGGCTCTCTTCGCGGGTAATACCACTATAGTCGATGCCGTAGCCCACAGGTAATGCAGTGGCAGCCACCTCTTCAATTGCCTTAATGGCAGCACCCGAACTAAAACCAGGGTTATAGTTACCGTTTACCCCAATACTATTGTACATGTTAAAACGGTTCAACACCAACGGACTATACTCTTTGTTTAGAGTAACAAACTGACTGATAGGCGCCATTTCGTTTCCAATTCTTATAAAAATATTGTCTAATGACTCCTCTTTATCTCTGTAACTAGGATCCGCTTGGATCATTACTCTATACACTTTCGAAAATTTGTTGATATTTGAGATATAAGCGCCACCATAGTAAGCCCCTAACTCGTTGAGCACAGTTGCAGGCGACACCCCAAACTGTTTACAACGTGCTACATCTACATCTACAGCAAATTGTGGATAATTAATGTTATAAGATGAGAACGCAGCCGCTATTTCAGGGCGTTGCATTAATGCCCCAAGGAAATTTTGGGTGATATTAAAGAATTCTGAGATGTCGCCCCCATTGTAATCTTGCACACTAAATTCAAAACCGCCCCCGGCACCGTAACCAGGAATCATACCAGGTGCAATGGCAAAAATTTGTGCCGATTTAATATGTGCTGTTCTGGCATATATCTCGTTAATAGTGGTTTGAAGTGACAACTCTTCCCCTTCGCGCTCGTCCCAATGTTTTAGCGAAATAAATAGGGTTCCCATGTTAGAACCTGTTCCTGAAATCAATCCAAACCCTGTGATTTTTGCTACTGATTCTATTGATTCTATCTCTTGAACCGCAGCTGCTATTTCTAGGAAAACCTTATCAGAATTGGCGATAGAGTAACCCACCGGAGTTGACATATCTACCATTATCTGCCCCATATCTTCATCGGGTACAAAGCCTGTTCGTGTGGTGGTAACAAAGTAGCCTAATAATATAACAGTGAGGCCTAAGGCACTCCATGCCAGCCATTTTTTTCTAATAAATACCATTACCACACCTGAATACCTTTTCATTAATGCATTGTAAGAGGTAGAATACACTTGGCGTACTTTTTGTGCAAATTTGCTCCCTTCTCCCTCTGCTGGGTTCGGTTTTAAAAGGAGGGCACATAGTGCAGGACTTAATGTGAGGGCGTTAATAAACGAGATCCCAACCGATACGGCCATAGTGAGTCCGAACTGACGATAGAAAACACCACTAGTACCACCAATAAATGAAATGGGAATAAATATTACCATAAAAACTAGTGTGGTGGTGAAAAGTGCCGCGGTAAGTCCGCTCATGGCATCAATGGTAGCTTTATAAGGGGAGGTGTAGCCTGCATCGAAGCGCGCTTGTACCGCCTCCACTACCACAATGGAGTTGTCGACTACCGTACCAATTACTAATACTAAGGCGAAAAGTGTAAGTAGGTTAATAGAGAAGCCCGCTACGCTTAAAAACGCGAAGGTTCCAATCAACGATACTAAAATACCAACCATAGGTATAAGGGTAGCTCTGAAGTCTTGCAAGAAGAAATATACCACCAATAACACTAATACGATCGCCATTAATAACGTAATAACCACACTCTGTATAGAGGCAAATAAGAAGTCGTTCGTGTTTTCAACCGTTATAATTTTAACATCTTTAGGGAGGTTTTTCTCCATCCTTTCAAAAAGTTTGTCAATTTCAAGATTGATAGCCGTGGCATTCGAGCCCGCCATTTGGTATATTACCCCAACGGTTCCAGGTGCGCCGTTTAAAGCCGATCTGAAAGTGTATTCAGTTTGTCCTAATTCAACGGTAGCTACCTCTTTTAAGCGGAGTTGTTCCCCATGTTCATTGGTTCTAATGATCATGTTTTCAAACTCTTTAATATCGGTTTTACGACCAGTATAGCGGAGCGTATATTGGAAAACATTATCTGCATTTTCACCCACTGCTCCAATAGCAGCTTCCATATTTTGCTCTTGA
>CAYJOY010000192.1:0-4731 GCA_964371885.1 uncultured Lentimicrobiaceae bacterium
TCTTGTGAACGAGAGCGAGTGGGGTTACAGGACGTAACCCCCGAGCGTCATAATAGTAGCAGTTAAGCTCTTCTTCGCCGTTTTTTTGTGCAATAAAGGGGCATATACTGCGTCAAACTTCATTTTTTACTCAGGTCACGTACCTTTTGTACGCTCCCGTCGTAAAAAAATTGTTTTCCTTGTCTTTGCTCCCTTTCTCGCACAAAAAAGATACTGCATTCTTTAGTGTGGGAAAGTAGCACTTGTGTGTTGTCACTAAGCCTTTTTATAGTAAGCTCAACTTAGGTTGGGCTTTTTTTTGAGCAAATGATGGATTTTTGTTTATATCAATGAAGATAAGCTTGCTTTGAAGGGAGTGTACAAAAGGTACATGACCGAAAAGCAAGCGCAATCTGAAGCAGAGATAAGCAAAAAGACATATTTGAGTACGCTGTGGGAAAAATTCCTCGGCTTCTTTGTTCTGAAAGCCGTGGCGTATTTTATCTCTATTTTCTGAACCATAACCGCGCGCGAAGAAAACATTATCACAAAGCACATTAGATTATTCGCGCGCATTAAAGGAAGGGTATCATTTCCTTTTAGACCTCTCCAACAGGCTTTTGTGTCTTGCTTGGGCGAAGCTATCGATAATTAGAGTTAGGCTTTTTGTTTATAAAACCTTTGTGAACAGATCGTTGATTTTTGCTTATAGCATTTTCCAAAGGGTTTCGGCTTTACTTGTTAGTTAGTCAAATCTTTAGACTACAGCCAAAGAAGAGAACCTTTATTTTACTTTGAAGAACACACATGTTGTCATTCAGAGGAGGGATGGAACATCACGACGTGGGAATCCACATCACCGTCAACTCAGATTAAAGGAAGGATGGAACATCCTGACGTAAATAAATACAGTAAAGGCTCTTTACGGTAGGTTGTTTCAACCTCCCTAATAAGGTGCTAATGCTGATATAGATTCTCACGTCGGGGTTTCTCCCCTCCTTAGAATGACAACCCCTTTCTTCTTTGAACTTTGTTCAATGGTTCTCTTCATAAAAAAAATATCATAAAGTAAAACCTTACAAGCACAACAAAGTTTCGGTTTTACTTGTTGGTAATCAAATATTCACTCCTAGCTTATGCAATCATTTAGGCATTCCGCTAAGCGTTTTTCCATCATAGGTAAACGTTTGGATAATGTAGTTCTTAGCCTTTGGCATACGCCCTTGTTTTTGGCTTAGCGTTATTTCTTCTGCATCGGCGAAGTAAACATAGCGTGTGAAAATAGTGTATGCATTTAGTTGTGTAAATATGCCGTAAGCATCGTAATCTTCAATGTGTTGAACATTGCGTTGTTTAAGCCAAGCTTGTAGTTCGGGTTTATGTTTCGTAATGCCCTCCTTTAGAGCGTTAATTGTCCATTCGTTTAAAGAACCTGATTGTTCCAAATCAAATAAACTTGTTCCTCTTAAATTTCGGATTGTGTTATCTGACTTTTCATTGAAAACATTATTTTTTCTATCCCATTCAAAGGTTGCAACGTAGTGGAGTGTGCGTACTCTGTCTTCGTTATATTCTTGCTCGAAAAGATCTAAATTCCCGTTTGAAAAATGATAGGCATAACTTACATCGGATTTCTGCAACTTAGATATTTGATCGAGTGCGTTTGTTGCAATAAGTTTGTTATTTGTTAGCGAGAATGTATTGACAAAATTATCAAAATATCCTTGATACACCATAAAACCAATAGGTAAAATTATATTGGTATTTTCCTTGGTTCGGATAAACGAAAGCTTCATACTATCATTCATAATCGTTTCTTGTGCAATGGGGAGACCGCTTGCGGCATCGAAAAGAACGAGGGTTTGCGTTCCAAGTCCTGATGCATGCATGGTGCTTCCTGAATTGTATACTACGAGGAGTTGTCTGGCATTGGCATGTGAAAAAGATCCTGTGAATTTATGAAGTATTTTTACTTTGCTATTGGGAAAATCAAGAAAGAAAGTATCATTTTTTCTGTTTATGCTTGATTCAAGATAACTATCTTGATTGAGTCTTGGGTTAAGGTAGTTCTCCAAATTCTGGACGATATTTTTATTTCCGATTTGCTTTGCATAGGATAAAGCAGTATTATTTTGTCGATCTTGGGCAAATATATTTGCGTTATTATTAAGTAAGAAACGTACAGCGTTTTCTTGTTTTGCAAGCACGGCATACATAAGCGCATTTTGCCCTGATCCGAGAGCATGAGGGACAGCAGCTTTAGCTTGTAAGTTTACGTTTGCGCCATTTTCCACTAATAATTTCATAACCTCAATATGTCCGTGTTCTGCGGCAACCATAAGAGCTGTTTTTTCAAGTGGGGTATAGAGAGTATCTATATCTGCTCCATGTTCCAAAAGAAATTTGACCAATTCCCTATTGCCTGTGGCCGCCGCCATCATAAGCGGGGTATTGCCTTGATCGTCAATCTCATTGACGCTAAATTTATATTCCAGTAAAAGTTTTGCCGAAGCAATATCGCCGTTACTTGCGGCAATCAACATGGGGGTAGCTGCACCGTACACACCGGTGGTGGCGTCTTTACCGTCAAGCACGTATTTTATGGCTTCGGTATTTTTACTTTCTGCTACAAGATCAAGTAAATATTCTACAGGCATTTTCGCGCCCTCGCTGAGTGCTTGTTGTATGCCTTTAATATCACCTTTCCGAGCGGACTCTAAGAGTAAACCTTGAGCGTTAGGGCTTTGAGCAGAGGGGGTGGTGGTCTTTGTAACTGTCATCGATTGAGAGAATGCATTTTCGTGAGGCAAAGACAGCAAAGACAGTATAAGAAGTGGAAATATTTTTTTCATAATGGTCTCCATCTAAGGGGTGAAATATTCTTTTATGTAGCATTTTAGAATAATACAGACCTTGAAACAATGGGTAAAAATACACATTTTCAGTGAGTAAAATCAACTTCTTTGTGCACGTATAGTTTTAGGGGGAATTAGTAAAACAGGTTGAAATGAGGTGTTCGTAACACGTCATTAAATACTTTTACAATCTATAAGTGTGTTATAAAAAAAAGCATACTTTTTTAAAAGCTACCGTCCCACTATTAAAGTTTTTTGAGGAAAGGGGGAGGGGGTGCCCATGGAGAGGTCGGAAAACTCCCTTTTGTACACAAAAGGGGTTTTCCCCCTCCCAAGAATAAGTAAATTGAAATGATGTGATTGTTGCGCGTATCAAAAATTTCTTCCTTGCAATTCCTTGCATATATTGTTAAACAACTTATTATATGTTTATAAATTAGAAGAATGTATTTAATTTTTACTACACGTATAATGAATGATTTTTGAACAAGCGAGGAGACTGTCATGGAAAGTACTTCTAACATGATGCCTGAGGTGAATTTTTCAACCTTTATTATCTCTTTGGCCTCATCTGCCATGATGCATTTGGGAGAAGTTCCACATCCGGACACGAGGGCAACTGCCAAAGATACCGTGCTTGCAAAGCACACCATAGATCTTCTCAATATGCTTGAAGATAAATTTACAAATGGTTTGACCGACGAAGAGGAAAAACTTTTTAAAGATGTGCTTTACGAAGTGCGAGTACGTTTTGTTGCCAATAATAACTAAGATATGTTTTTATAGTATTGCTTGTGCGTTTATGGGATACAACGAATAGCTTTAAAAAAATATCCAACTAAATCATTAATTACTTAATCACTCGAGGAATTTATGTTTTCAGCAGGTCTGATCGGCGTTACAGGATATACAGGAATGGAGCTTGCGCGAGTGCTTGCCAATCATCCACATATGCAACTTCGTGTAGCAACTTCTCGGCAAGAGCAAGGTAAAAGCTTACATGATCTTTACCCTTTTTTGCGTAATTGTGAACTTGGTAAGTTGGTTATCAGTGATGGGAAGTCAGAAGATTTGGTTGATCAATGCGACGTGGTTTTTTTAGCAGTGCCTCACGGTGTTGCCATGGATACCGCTGCTGAGCTTTTAGAACTTTCCGAGAAAAAAGGGAAAAACGTTAAAGTCGTTGACCTTTCGGCCGACTTTAGAATTAAAGACAAAGATGTTTACGAAAAATGGTATGCTGTAAACCATAGCCAAAGTAAATATTTGCAAGAAGCTGTTTACGGGCTTGTTGATATAAATGCCGAAGAAACCAAAAAAGCCAGACTTGTAGCTAACCCAGGATGTTATCCTTCTGCCAGTATTTTAGGACTGTATCCGGCCATTAAGCATGGTATTATTAAACGAGACTCGATTGTCATTGATGCAAAATCCGGAACATCGGGAGCAGGCAGAAAGGCTTCCGTCCCCACTTTGTTTTGTGAGGTGCAAGATAGTTTCCGTCCTTACAGTATCGGCGGTAAGCATAGACACACTCCCGAAATTGAACAAGAGCTAAGTCTTGTTGCACAAGAAGAAATAATCCTTTCTTTCAATCCTCATTTGTTGCCTATACAACGAGGTATTTTAACAACAATTTATACGTCCCTAAGTGATAACTTCCTAAACGCAAGTGAAGAAGATGTACGTGAACTATTTATAGATACATGGAAAGATGCACCATTTGTACGCGTATTGCCAAGCGGACAATTGCCTGAAACTCGTTATGTACGTGGCAGTATGTTTTGCGATATAGCCGTAAACCTTGACCCTCGCAGTAAAAGGCTTATTATAACTTCAGCCATTGATAATCTTGGACGTGGGGCTTCTTTGCAAGCGGTTGCCAATGCAAACCTTA
>CAYJOY010000193.1:0-1158 GCA_964371885.1 uncultured Lentimicrobiaceae bacterium
ATGCCGATGTAGCTCAGTTGGCCAGAGCAGCTGATTTGTAATCAGCTGGTCGGCGGTTCGAATCCGTCCACCGGCTCATTTTTTTTTGGGAAGATTCCAGAGTGGCTAAATGGGGCAGACTGTAAATCTGTTGGCGACGCCTTCGGAGGTTCGAATCCTTCTCTTCCCACGAAATGTCTCCTAATAGTTAGGAGACATTTTTTGCAAGCGGGAGTAGCTCATTTGGTAGAGCGAAAGCCTTCCAAGCTTTAGGTGGCGAGTTCGAGCCTCGTCTCCCGCTCAAATTATTGAAACTCAGAAATATCATACTGATACTTCTGAGTTTTTTTGTTTTAAAACTCACATTCAAACAATCATTAATCTTAAACTAAACTTCACATCCTATTTATTAAGCAGACAATATGTTTAACAAATAGGAAAAGACATCCATATAACTGTATCGTAATTTTCTCTTTTTCACATAGATGAAACTTTGCATAACGTAGTAATCCGTTGTCAAAAAAAAGCGATTCCACCATTAAAAAGTAACACTTGGCAACAACCATGCCAACTTCTCAACATAACTCATTGTTTTTTTAAGAAAAAAAAGGAAACAAAGTGCAAAAGAAACAAAGAAGTGGCAAAAAAAACACTAAATCCGAACATGAAAAAAGGCAATTTTTACAATAAAACAACGCATAAAAAAATAAAATGCTGAATATTAAACAATTAAAATTTTTCTTTTTTGTTGTAATTCTGCTTTTCCTATTGTATCTTTACAGTGATTTTTTAAGAACAATAATAATAACTCGTAAAAAAGAAAAAAAAATTCAATCACATTTATTTACCAAATTTAATCATTATGAAAAAACTATTACTCTTCCTCACTGCTTTTTTTATGGCAATGAGTACCTACGCACAACTCCCCGTAACTGAAAATTTTGAAGGAACCACCTACCTCTTCGAAAACGCGTCGGGCAATGGCGCCAATTGGGCTGCCAATACCTCTATATATTATGGCGCCAGTGGGACCTCCATTCACAATGACCATGGTACCAATCAGAATAATATTTTGGTTAGTACTAGCGAAATCGCGATTCCCGATGGCACAACGGCTTTACTCTCTTTCTATCACATTGCTAAAACAGAAGGCGATTACGACCACTGTGTAGTGGAAAT
>CAYJOY010000193.1:1168-1615 GCA_964371885.1 uncultured Lentimicrobiaceae bacterium
TGCTTATTTAGGAGCAGGAACGTATGCTACTGCATCTTATCATGATCTGTTACTATCATTTGACGAAGATTCTTATTCTCAATGGGGAGCAACCGATCAAGATGCCAACAATTTATGGTGGAAAAACGAACTGTTTTCGTTAGCTGCCTACGCAGGTGAATCAGTAAAAATTCGCTTTAGATTGGTTACTGATGGCTCTGGCAACAGATGGGGCTGGGCTATTGACGATATTAGCATCTTTGAAGAGGTGTGCCAAGCACCTAGCGATTTCACCTCAACAGAGGTTGACGCCTTTAATGCTACATTAACCTGGACTTCTGAATTGAGCTCTTTTGAAGTGGAGTACAAATTAGCTACAGAACCAGCATGGACTTCTGCGGGTACATTTTCTGATTTAACTTGTACTTTAACTGAGCTAACATCAAACGCTAACTACGAAGCAAGAAT
>CAYJOY010000193.1:1625-2609 GCA_964371885.1 uncultured Lentimicrobiaceae bacterium
CGGCGATGGTGAAAATTTTAGTGTTTGGACACAGCACTCGTTTACAACACCTGTATCGTGCCCAAATCCTAGCAATTTCACACAAGTATACGAGGAAACCACTAGCACTTCTGTAACGCTATCGTGGAACCCAACTGTTAATCCTATTAACTGGGATGAGGGTTATGTAATACAATATAAAAATACAGACACCACCTCTTGGGATAGTGAATTAGTAGTTACTGTTACGAATATATTATTAGACACTTTCTTAGTAATAGACAATTTACCTTCAAATGCGACCTTTAATGCCCGTTTAAAAGCCATTTGTGCCGTTGACGACACTAGCGCCAATTGGCAAAATCTTACATTCTACACGCTCTGCGAGGATGTTGCCATTTCTGATTATCCATGGAGCTATGGTTTTGAAGACTCTTGGATGCCAGTAGCTGTGCATCCTGGTAACGAGGAAGCCCCAGCATGCTGGCTGAATCTTGATAATAGCAACACGGGGAGCCAATGGACAAGAACCACTACCGCCAGCTACATAAGAACAGGAACAGGAGCAGGTTACCTATATGCTTATAACTACTCAAACGCTGAAGATGACTGGTTAATTACCCCAACCATAGCCTTAACAGGTGGAGAAATGCTCACTTTCTATGCGAAAAATGTAGGGTCGAATGAAAATTTTGGTTCTAAAATAGGGGTAAAAATTATTAACGTAGATGAGAATAGTGATGTTACACTCACCGAAAACTATATAGAATTACTTCCTCAAACGCAATTAAACCAAACGTGGCAAGTGTTTGAAATTCCTTTAATAGAATATAGTGGAAATTATCGTATTGCATTTATGAATAATAGCCCTTCGTCAACTTCATACCCAGGTTATACCCAATATATAGGTCTTGACGATATTACCATAGACGCCGTTCCAGATTGTCCTAATGTGTATGATGCCTCTGTAGCAGTGGCTGGTTTAAACTCGGTGGCTGTTTCTTG
>CAYJOY010000193.1:2619-4713 GCA_964371885.1 uncultured Lentimicrobiaceae bacterium
AAACACAAATGGTTCAGGCTATGTAATTTCCTACGCCACAAATCTTACAGAAGAGGAGACATTCGATCCAGCAAACGGCGAACAGATTACCCTAGCGGTTGGAGAGTACACACAACCATACGTTATTGCAGGTCTTCCAGATGGAGCAAAAGTACATGTAGCGGTACAGCAAAATTGTAACGGTAACTGGTCTGAAATAGATTCCGTTATCCTACCTACTTTCAACTATATTTATGAAGTGCCAATGAGTGAGAATTTTGAGGATACTACTTTATATAATCAATTTGACATTTATAATGGCTCCCAAACCAACAAATGGTATGTTGACTCTTTAGGAGGAAATAATGGCGGTATGGGGATGTATGTCTCGAATAATAACGGTGATTCGCATGCATATACGATTGGATCATCATCAACAGTGCACACTGCTTTTGTGGTAGCGTTTTCAGATGCGCCAGAGTTCCACGTCGCTTTTGATTGGAAAGCTGTAGGAGAGGGTTGCTGCGATTATATTGGTGTGTACTTAGTACCTTACAACTACACCCCATCTGCCGGAACAATGTGCCCAGCTCAGTATAAAATTGGCTCTAACCTCAATCAACAAGGTGAATGGCAGCAGTTTTCCGCAACATTACCCAATTCGTATGCCAACTCAATTCATAAGTTAGTCATTCAATGGAGAAATGATGGTTCAATAGGGACTACCCCTCCTGGAACAGTAGACAATATTGAAATCACTGAGATTTCGTGCGGTGTCTCTACAGATCTAGCAGCAAATGACATCACCCCTTTTACAGCTCTAATTGCATGGACAAATCCTAATGAATTGTTTGAAGAAACACATATTCAATACAGAGAAGATGGTACAGAAGAGTGGCAAACCGCTATAGCCAACGAAAACCCGTTCCTTTTAGAAAACTTAGAACCAGAAACGCAATACAACCTCCGACTGGCTACGATGTGTACTACCGAGGACACCTCTTCATGGACAGGAACTATCAATTTTACGACACCTCCTACTTGTTTGGCATCTACAGGATTAACAGCCTCGGAAATTACTCCATTTACCGCCTTGATTACATGGACAAACCCTAATGAGTTGTTTGACGAGACCCTTATCCAATATAGAGAAGTTGGCACAGAAGAGTGGCAAACCGCTATAGCCTACGAAAATCCGTTCCTTTTAGAAAATTTAGAAAGAGAAACGCAATACAACCTCCGACTAGCTACTATGTGTACTACCGAGGACACCTCTTCATGGACAGGAACTATCAATTTTACAACACTTCCTACTTGTATGGCAGTTACAGGATTAACCTCATCTGAAGTAACTACTTCTACAGCCGTATTATCGTGGGTAGATAACAATGAGGAGATGCCAACGAACTGGCATGCACAGTATAGAATACAAGGAGAAGAGACTTGGATGGGAGTTGAAGTGATGAATGATACCACTACCACATTAGAAGACCTAATGCATAGTACTACATACCAAGCTCGCGTAGCAGCTGTTTGTATAAGTGATGACACCTCAAACTGGGGCAACACCATCACTTTCCAAACGCAATGTGATGCTTATACTGTACCTACACCTACTGAAGAATTTAATGCAGTACCTCCTACTTTCTGCTGGGCGGAAAAAACAGGAATACTACCCGCAACAGGAAACGCGACACTCACGGGAACTTCTAGTCTTTGGACAACAAGCACTACCAATGTGGGAGGTGCTATAGCTGGAACGCGTGCTAAAATGAACATCTATTCAACTGGCAGGGATGAGTGGTTAATTTCTCCTACTATAGATTTAGGTGAAGAGGGCACCGCTTCACAAATTGAGTTCGATGTACAATTAACTGCATACTCTAGTGCCAATGCGCCAGGATTATCAGGAAGTGACGACCGCTTTGCTGTGGTAGTTTCGTTAGACAATGGCGAAACTTGGTCGGCAGCCAATGCTACCATTTGGTCGAATGTTGAGGGCGCTGAGCATAGCCTCAATGGTTTAGCTACGCAACAACATATTTACATAGCACTTATGGATGATGAGGGAGTGCCTTATCAAGGGTTAGTTAAAATTGGATTCTATGCAGAATC
>CAYJOY010000194.1:0-4673 GCA_964371885.1 uncultured Lentimicrobiaceae bacterium
ATGTGTGGCTTACACAGAAAATGATGGCGCAACTGTATGATGTTGATGTCCGCACAATTAATGAGCATATTCAAAAAATATTCAATGATAGTGAATTGCAAGAAAGCTCAACTATCCGGAATTTCCGGATAGTTCAAAGAGAGGGCACCCGTGAAGTGAGTAGAGAGGTGAAGCATTACAACCTACAAATGATTATTGCAGTGGGGTTTAAGGTGAACAACGAGCGGGCGGTGCAGTTTCGCAAGTGGGCCAATACCATTGTGAAAGACTTCACCATTCAGGGCTGGGTGATGGATGAGGAGCGACTCAAAAATAGTGGCACAGTACTCACCAAAGAGTATTTCGAGAAACAGCTTCAAAAGGTACGGGAGATACGGATGTCGGAGCGGAGATTCTACCAAAAGATAACCGATATTTATGCCACCTCCATCGATTATGACCCGACTGCAACGGCCACCAAACGCTTTTTTGCCGCAGTACAAAATAAGATGCACTACGCTATCCATGGACAAACGGCAGCCGAATTGGTGGTGAACCGTGCCAACGCTGAGAAAGAAAACATGGGACTCACCTCATGGGAGGCATTCCCCAAAGGGAAAATTCAAAGGTACGATGTTACGGTTGCCAAAAATTACCTAGAAGAGAACGAAATCGCCCAACTGGAACGGATCGTCTCGTCTTACCTAGATTTTGCGGAGTTGCAAACCATGCGCAACATCCCAATGACCATGGAAGATTGGGAGCAAAGATTAAATGGATTCCTTTCGTTTATGGATAGAGAGGTGTTGCAAGATGCCGGCAAAATCACAGCAGAGATAGCAAAACTCCACGCCGAAAGCGAGTTTGAAAAATACCGCATTGTGCAAGATCGGTTATATGTAAGCGATTTTGATATGTTTATGAAGTTGGAAGAAGGATTAGGGAAGGAGTAAATACAATGAATAAAGAAAAAAAACATCCTAGAAACAATTGATGAGCAACTCGCGCTTTGGCGAAAAGAGACAAATACGGAAATTCCTGAAAAAGTGGGACTTGCTTTCTATACTGATGATAATGGAAATACTGAAGTAGATACGTGTTAAACGATGCTTGAATTTACTGAGCCGCTGATGAGAAAATGCGTTTAACCAATGTTGCTGAAAATTAAAAAAAAAGGAAACGCTGATAAAAGGGAAGGCTCAAGCAAAGATGGCTACTGTTTTACATCTTTCATAAGTTCTATTCTCAGCATGTTAAGTGCTGTTTGCGCCGCTTTTTGCACAATTACTTCACGTCCGCCGCTGCTTCCAAACTGCATCGCGTTGCTCACAATTCGGGTAGGGGTGGCTACCGCTATCCACACCATGCCTACTGGTTTTTCGTCGGTGCCGCCGTCGGGGCCCGCAATGCCAGAAGTGGCAATGGTGTAATCAACATCAAATAAGCCCATCGAATTTATAGCCATATCGTTAACTACCATTTCGCTAACTGCGCCATGTTTTTTAAGGTTTACCTCGCGTACGTTCAGAATCTCTCTTTTAATAGTGTTAGAGTAGGCTACTATTCCCCCTTCAAAGAAGCTCGAAGCACCAGGCAATGCTGTAATAAGCTGCGCAATAGCGCCACCAGTACAACTTTCGGCAACCGCCAATTTTGCTTTTAACCTATTAAGTAAGTTTTTTATAATAATAATGTTAGGAGTGTTATCTATAGATACAAGATGTTGTATAATGAGTGGCTTTAGGGCTTTAATTTGCCCTTTCATCTCTTGTGCTAGTGCCTCTTTCTCTTCCCCTTTCGCGGTTAATCGGAGGAGTACTTTCCCTGGTGAGGGGAGGTAGGCTAACGAGAAGTGAGGTGGCAAATTGTTTTCCCATTCCTCAATAATGTTGGCCAGGAAACTTTCTCCTATCCCTGCGGTGAGAACTTCTTGGTGTATTTGCACTTTCCTTTCGGGGAAGCGCGCTGTTAACTTAGGAAGTACAGCATCGGTTAATAGTGGTTTCATTTCGAAAGGTACACCTGGTAGGGCTACTAACAATTTCTCCCCTTTCTCTATCCATAATCCTGGGGCGGTGCCGTTTTTGTTGGGCAACACAGTGCAACCCGCAGGCACCAACGCTTGCATTTTGTTAACTTCGGTGAATGGAAGCCCACGCGATTCGAAATAACATCGTACAGTTTCTAAAGTGGTGCTATCCTCTATGAGTTCTAATCCAAAATACTCGGCAATAATGTGCTTGGTAATGTCATCTTTGGTAGGTCCTAACCCACCAGTCATGAGTATAATGTCGTTTTGTAAAAATTCTTCCTCTATTGCCGATTTAATCCCCCGTTTGTCATCTCTAATAGTAACAATTCTGGTTACATCAAACCCCGCGGCGAAGAGGTGCTCTGCCATGAAAGAGGCATTGGTATTTACCGTTTTCCCGTAGCATAGTTCATTGCCAATATTTAATAAAGTAATCATAAGTTTTATTTTTTAGAAAGGATAGATTGGTATAATTTCTTGTCTAACAGTACTTTTAAAGCAGTTTCAATGTCAGTATCATCATTTAAGTTATAGAGCGTGCTCCCTTTTTGGTAATAATATCTCGATACTATTTCGGCACCTAGGTAAGCTGCAATTTGATCTTTATATTTTCCCATATCTGCAATCTTCTCCTTTTCAATTTGCGCTTCCATTTGTTGGTAAAGTGTTGCAATGGCTTCGAAATATTTCTCTTCTTTAGCTGCGGTTTTCAGCTCTTCTAGTATAAAGTTGGTTTCGGTATCGTATTCAAAATCAGATTTTTTCACGAAATCGAGGAATTGAGCATATATCTCATCCGTTACTTCAAATGTTTTGGGAGGCGCAATAGAGTCGTGTTGCTCTCTGTATTGATTGGCGAAATCGAAAGCTAGGTGATTGATAACAATGGCTAATAAAATGTTGCTACCAGCGGTATCTTTGGTAAATATATCGGGTTCAACGCCCCCTTTGTCGTAAACGGTTCTCCCTTTTTTAGTGTAAAATTTTGTGGCTAAAGAATCTGGTATCTCCTTGCGATCAATAGCATTTGTATCTTTCGAGAAATAATCGATATTTTGTACGCAGCGTCCACTTGGAATGTAGTATTTAGAAACCGTTATTTTGAAAGAGGTATTGTAGCTTAGTGGTAATACGTTTTGTACCAGCCCTTTTCCAAATGTTTTCTTCCCAACAATCACCCCTCTGTCTAAATCTTGAAAGGCACCAGCCACAATCTCCGAAGCCGAAGCACTCGATTCGTTAACTAAAACGACCACAGGAATATCTTTATCTACCGCTTGTCCGCGTGTTTTAAAAACATTGTTTTGTTCTTTTATTTTCCCTTTAGTTTCTGCAATTTTTACGTTAGCATCTACAAAAATATTCATAATATTCACCGCCTCGTGGAGCAGTCCTCCGCCATTGTTTCTAAGGTCGAGAATTAAATATTGCATCCCCTCTTCTTTCAAAAGAAGAAATGCTTCTTTTACTTCGGCACCAGCTTTTTCGGTAAATTGGTCAAGGCGTATATAGCCCACCTCATCTCGTAACATCCCGTAATAGTGTACCGATGGAAACTTTATCTCTTCTCTTTTTACATTGATATTCATGGTTTTGCCAGTAGATGGACGCTCTACTTCTAATGTAATAATAGTGCCAGGTTGCCCTTTTAGTAGCGCACTTACATCATCAGATTTTTTACCTGTTGTAACATTCTCGTTCACTTTCAGAATGTAATCACCAGGTCGCAACCCCGATTTGTGAGCAGGGGTGTTTTCATAAACAGAATAAATCATCACTTTCTCGTCGCGTTGCTGAATAAGTGCTCCAATGCCACCATATTGCCCCGTGGTCATGAGTTTGTAATCTTCAATTTGCGATTCGGGATAATAGACAGAATAGGGATCCAACTCCGACAACATCCCATTAATAGCGTCGGTAACCAAAGTGGTAGGGTTTACCTCTTCGGCATATTTGGCATTAAGTTCTTTTAATATAGAGACAAAAATATCGACGTTTTTTGCAATTTCAAAATCGTTTTGTGCCGAAACTTTGTTCCAATTAAGGCTAAGCGAACATAAAATAAGAAAGAGTATGTGCAGTTTTTTCATAATTTATTGTTATAAAATCAATGGGGAATTATTAGAAATCCCCCTTTAGGTATTGACTGTTAATTTTAACCCTTTGAAACGTTTTATTTTTATGATTAGTATTTGTGATTTCTAGGAAGATTTAAAATAGTAACAAGGCGAATAATATTATTGATGAATGGCGAATGATTTTTTTTAACTTAATGATTAAATCATACTGTAAAGGATAGCTATTTCTTCTAAAATGGGTGAGAATATCTATCAAAAAAGGAGACCCAACAATAAAAGAACAAATTTTAACAATGAAAAGGAGATCAAGTTTAGTACTATCAGTGCTTTTTTCGTTTTTCTTGCTAACTGGATTTGCGCAAGAACAACCCTTAAAATGGGATTTTAAAACAGTAAAACTTAACGATTCGGTAGCGGAGTTGCAGTTTCATGTAGATATACAAGATAAATGGCACCTCTATGCGCAGCAACATGCTGGGATAGAAATGCCATTAGTGTTCCACTTTAAAGCATCGGCTAATTACGAGAGAATAGATTCGGTTTGGGAGGCGAAACCCAAAACATTCTACGACGAGCTATTTGAT
>CAYJOY010000195.1:0-4630 GCA_964371885.1 uncultured Lentimicrobiaceae bacterium
TTAAAAAAAACAAGATAGAAACCGGCTTCGGAACGATGTTCGATTATCATGTTTTTGGAGTGCAATCTGAACTCAAAACGTTATCATTTCTAGCAGAAATGAAACGGACTTTATCGTACAATATATTTTATCTTACCCACATCTCCCCCGAAAAAAATAAGTATGAAGTGGAGTATGGATGCTATCACATCTATTTTGAAAACTATGAAAATATTCGTTGCTATGTAATAGAAAATAAATGCACCATCGAAAAACCAGAACAACTATTCGATGCGCAAATTTACCTTTTTGGGAAAAATAAACCGTGGGTTTTTAATACGAAAAGCCACGATTTCGATTATTTAGTGTTTTGTGCCACAAAAAAAGACGATTGCCCAGAAAGAGTGCTGCAATCTATACAAGATGCTTGTAATAGCGATGTGAATAGATACGATGAGTTGGTTTCTACATCCCAAAAAGGGAAAAATATGGATAAAAATTTCATTATTTCCACTTTTATGCATTTAGAAATGGAACAAAATGCTTTCTATAAATCTGCAACTCAACATCTCTTAGCAGAAAATAAAGTGGTACCAGTTGCCAATTTTGGGAAAAAAAATAATCGCTATATAGAGTACTTTGCTAGCGACACTGTTTTTCATGATGTTTTTGAATTATTATTTTCAGAATAGGGATGGTGTAAAGCAACTTTTTCATTACTTTTGCGGCGCTAAAAATTATAATTAAAAAATAGTACAAAAATGTTAAGAACAAACACTTGCGGAGAATTAAATATAAATCATAAAGGAGCAAACGTTACCCTTTGTGGCTGGATACAGAAACTAAGAAAATTGGGAGGGATGACCTTTATAGATTTACGTGATCGTTATGGTATTACTCAACTCGCTTTTAACAGCGAAACGCACAGTGAACTTTGTAAGAAAGTAGAACATTTTGGTCGCGAATGGGTAATACGTGCTACAGGTGAAGTGGTGGCAAGGTACAGCCCCAATAAGAATATCCCTACTGGAGAAATAGAAATTATAGTAACTGAAATAGAGGTGCTTAACGAGGCCTCAACACCTCCATTTACCATTGAAGATGAATCGGATGGTGGCGATGAGTTGAGAATGAAATATCGCTATCTCGACCTTAGAAGAAATCCAGTGAAAAACAATATGATCTTCCGCCACAACTTAGGAATTGCCATCAGAAATTATTTAAATAATGAAGCTTTTCTTGAAATAGAAACCCCATTTTTAATAAAATCTACACCAGAAGGTGCCCGCGATTTTGTAGTCCCTTCGCGCATGAATGAAGGAGAGTTTTATGCCCTCCCACAATCGCCGCAAACATTTAAACAACTCCTAATGATGTCGGGCTACGATAAGTATTTTCAAATTGTACGCTGCTTTAGAGATGAAGACCTGCGCGCCGACCGACAACCAGAGTTTACTCAGGTAGATTGCGAAATGTCGTTTGTAACACAAGAAGACATCTTGCAAACTTTTGAAGGTCTTATTAAACATTTGCTATTTTCAGTAAAAGGGGTCGCCATCGACGCTATCCCTCGTATGAGCTATAAAGAAGCCATGGAGAAATATGGTTGCGATAAACCAGACATCCGTTTCGGAATGACCTTTACAGAATTGAACAATGTAACACAACATAAAGATTTTAAAATATTTAACGAAGCAGATTTAGTTGTAGGGATTGTGGCTCCTGGCTGTGCTCACTATACTCGTAAACAGTTAGATGCCTTAACCGATTTTGTACGCCGCCCTCAAATAGGAGCTACTGGATTGGTTTATTTGCTCTGCCAAACAGACGGTACGTTCAAATCGTCGGTCGATAAATTCTATACTCAAGAAGACCTTCAAGCTATTGCACAACAAACAGGCGCAGTGGCTGGCGACTTAGTACTTATAATGTGCGGCGATACCGAAAAAGTGAGAAAACAACTTTGCGAACTCCGTTTAGAGATGGGTAACCGCCTCGAATTGCGTAAAGCTGGCGAGTATAAACCATTGTGGGTTATAGACTTTCCGTTGTTAGAATGGGACGAAGAGAGCCAACGCTTCTATGCAAAACACCACCCATTTACAGCTCCAAAACCTGAGCATGAAACATTGTTAGATACTAACCCTAAAGAGGTATATGCCAACGCTTACGACTTGGTAATTAATGGAACCGAAATTGGCGGTGGCTCTATTAGAATACATAATAAAGAGATGCAACAAAAAATGTTTAAAGTGTTGGGATTTACTGAAGAAGAAGCACAAAGTCAATTTGGATTCTTATTAGATGCATTCCAATATGGATGCCCTCCTCATGGTGGTATTGCATTTGGATTCGATAGAATGTGTTCTATATTAAGCGATTGTGAATCGATTCGCGACTTTATTGCATTCCCTAAAAACAATTCGGGTAGAGACACCATGATCGATGCCCCTTCTGCAATTAGCAATGAGCAGTTGGAAGAATTAAAACTTAATGTTAAGCAATAATAATAGAGACATAAGCACCTATTATCTCGCAATATAGAACAAAAAACAACGTTTCATTAAACACTATTCTGAAAACATTCTTTTATGGAAAATAATAATAACGATTTTAACGGTTTTAGTATCGTTAAATTTATATGGAAGAAACGCATCCTCTTGGCTATTGTAACAGTTATAGCAGCTATTTTGTCGGTGTTCGCCTCTTATTTAATTAAACCTCAATTCAAGTCGCAAGCAGTAATCTATGCCCCTCGTACTAACTCGCTGGCGAAAATTTTAATGAATGAGCAAAATTATAACGAACGATTAGACGTAAAAGCGTACGCAATTGAGGAAGAAACAGAGCAAATGATGCAAATCTTGAGCTCTAGAACGTTAAAAGATACCATTGCCGCAAGATTTAATCTCCCCACTTATTATGGATTGGATACTAATGCTGCATCGTGGCGTTACAAACTCTACGATTACATGAACGGCTTTATAGATGTTAAACGGACGTCGTTTGGTGCCATTTCGGTAACTGTATCCGATTGGGATAATCATCAAGCAGCTCATATTGCTAATAGCATTATCGATTATTTAGATACCATCAAAAATAATATTGAACGCGAACGTGCTGCCGCATCTTATAAACTATTGTCGGAACAATATGCAAAGATAAATGAAGAAATCAAAAGAATTGATGATACGCTATCAGTATTAGCCAGCAATGGTGTGCTTATGTTGGATCGCCAAACAGAACGGATAACCCAACAGTATGCAATTGCAGTGGCACAAGGAAACAGTGGCGCTGTTGCACGTCTTCAAAAAGAGATCGATAAGCTAGCGAAATGGGGGCCTACAGTGCTAACATTACAGAATGAGCAGTTTACATTTACAAAATATCAAGCCTTGTGTAAACAAAAAATGATGGATGCTGAAATGGACATGAAAGGTGGAATACCTGTGAAATTTGTAATTGATAGAGCCATTGCCGCCGATAAAAAATCGTATCCTAAAAAAAGTGTTGTAGTTATCCTCTCTACACTTGGCGCTTTCTTTGTAACGCTACTCATAGCATTGCTAGTGGAAAGAATAAGAAAAGAGCAACTTTTGTCTAAATAAATGAAGCAAAACCAGTGGCTCACTATTCTAGGAAGTGCAGCGTTTGTGTTGGTTAACACCTATGCGCTGTCGAGGGAGTTTTACTATCTCCCTTTGGCAAGTGCGGCGTTGCTATTTCTATACCTACTCATCTTCAAAATAGATTGGCTCCTCTACCTAATGGCGTTTATTACCCCATTCTCAATACCATTAGAGGGGCAAAAAATAAATATTGGCCTTTCAATGCCCGCCGAACCCATCATGATTACTATTACGCTGTTTATTATGATGAGGCTCTTGTTAGATTATCAGTTTGAAAGGAAGATATTAAAACATCCTATTACCGTGGCTATTGCAGCCTATTTAGGATGGATGCTTATTACCTCTATATCGAGCGAGTTACCTGCCGTTTCGTTTAAGTTTTTAGCCAGTAAAATCTGGTTTATTGGGGCATCATTTTTCGGATTAATATATTTAGCCAAGGATAATCTCCGTAAAGTAGTAACCTATTTTAGTTGTTATGCCATATCTTTATGTTTGGTTATCATTATTTCAACGGCTAAATTTGTCATTACTGGTGCACCAGCGCACGCATTGCACTGGATAATGTCGCCATTTTATAACGATCACACCGCATACGGTGCTGTTATTGCTATCTTCTTATTTGTTCTGTCTGGCTTTCTTTTCATGGGTGAAAATAGTCGCAAAAAACAACTCTCGTACATTATTATGATAGCGATATTGCTATTGGGTCTCTATCTTTCGTACAGTAGAGCCGCCTGGTTAAGTGTTGTGGCTGCATTAATGGTGTTGGTGGCTGTAAGATTGAAGATAAAATTTTCGTGGTTGCTCACCATCACACTAGTGTTTACCTTTTTGTTTTACAATTTCTCTGGAGATATTCTCTACAAAATGAGCCGCAACTCGCAAGATTCATCGGGCGATTTCGCAGAGCACATCCAATCAATGAGTAATATTTCGACCGATGCTTCTAATGTAGAGAGGCTTAACCGTTGGGTTTCGGCTTTTGGCATGATAGAAGAGCGCCCTATATTGGGATGGGG
>CAYJOY010000196.1:0-4616 GCA_964371885.1 uncultured Lentimicrobiaceae bacterium
CCTAATTGTACCGCTTTTAGAGGTGCACCGTTTGGAGTTCCTCCACAAATATCGTAAATTACCATCGAAATAGGGGTCCCCATCGAAACTTCTACTAATCCCGATTTTGCAATTTTTCCCGTAACGGCAAATACTTTAGTCCCTTTCGCCTTCTCTGTTCCCATTGCCGAATAGGCTGCCGCCCCACGGTTAATAATAGTAGGCACATTTACTAACGTCTCAACATTGTTAATATTAGTAGGTTGTTCCCACAGCCCCTTTTCCGCAGGGAATGGAGGGCGTTTAATAGGCATACCGCGCAATCCCTCAATAGAGGCTAGCAGGGCAGTCTCTTCACCGCAAACAAAAGCTCCAGCACCCTCTTTCACATAGAGGTCGAAGTGGAAGTTAGGAATGCCACATACATTCTTCCCTAGGTAATTTTTGGCTCTCGCCTGCTCAATGGCAATATTCAATCTTTTAATAGCTAGCGGGTACTCGGCCCTACAATATATAATACCGTGCGAAGCACCTATTGCTTTGGCCGCAATGAGCATCCCTTCAATTACTCCATGTGGATCTCCCTCTAAGATAGACCTATCCATAAAAGCACCAGGATCTCCCTCGTCGGCATTACACACAACATATTTAGGAGTAGCTGCTTGTTGAGCCGCCAGTTTCCACTTCACTCCAGTACTAAAACCGCCGCCACCGCGACCGCGCAAACCACTGGCCATAATCTCATCTATAATACGTATTGATCCCCAAGTGCCCACTTTCTTAATAGCTTCATATCCCCCTTGCGCCTCATAATCGTCTATCTTCTCAGGGTTAATAACACCGCAGTTGCGTAGCGCCCACTTCTCTTGCGCGTCTAAGAAAAAATTCTCCGATGCCTCAAAGTAATTAGCATAGCAAACAGCCTCTTTATCAATTATATTATCTTTAAGATGTGATAAAATAATAGTTTCTGCTTTCGCAACATCTACCTCACCATAAATAACGCGCTCGTTTTCACAGCTAACCTCCACTAACGGTTCGCGATAGCACATGCCAATACATCCGGTTTTTTCAAGAGTAAAAAGGGCAGGTTGTAATTCCGATAACTGTTGAAAATAGTCGTAAACTTTTTGAGCACCAGCTGCAATTCCACAACTACCTAACCCAATTTTTATCACTTTCTTTTGCATATCACTATTATTTTATGATGTTTTTTTATTAGTAAGGGCATTTCTATAGAAATGCTAAAAAAGAATCGGCAAAGATAAGGTATTTTTTTGTACTATCGAATTAAAGTGACGTTTCCTTTCTTAAAATATTTTATTTCTCCAAAGCAAGTCGCCTCTAAAAAATAGCTGTATACACCTGGCATGCACTCTTTCCCCTTATAGGTTCCGTCCCACCCCTGATTTATATTGGAGGTTTCAAATACTAATTCGCCCCATTTGTCGAAGATTTTGAAAACAATCTCGCTTTCTAATATCTCGCTTCTTACATACAACACATCGTTGGCTCCATCGAAATTGGGGGTAAAAGCGTTGGGGACAAATATGTAAGGTTCGTCGCATATTCTTTCGGAAACGAATATGGTGGTAGTGTCGCTTTTTTCACAGCCAAAGTGGTCGGTAATAGTAACGGTGTATGTGGTGGTAACGTCGGGTTTTGCCTCCGTTGAGGGGCGGTCAGGATGTACTAATCCCGTTTCAGGGTACCATTCGTAAGTATAGGTTCCATCTGCAAACTCCGTAGCAAAGAGCGTTGTAGTTTCGTACTTATAAATGTAATTCTCTGTTGCCCATGCCTCTATATCGGTGGGGAAAGTACCCGTTTGTTTCACTACTTCTACGGTATCTCTAGCAACACAACCCTCTGGGGTGGTTACTTCAACGTAATAGTCCATAGTGGAAGGTGGAGCTACACAAGGCGATGCCGTGTTGGCACCTGAGTGAATAAACTCCTCTGGGCTCCACGCAAAGGTGCAGTTAGGGTAGTTGGCAGTAATAGTAATAGTAGTTGTATCGGTAAAACAAGCCACCTCATCAATATTGGTTTCTAGCTTTAAATCAATAACATGTAGTGTTATTGGAACCACCTGTTCACAACTTCCAGCAATAACTTTTAGGTATAGTGTTGTAGTAGGGGCAGTAGGGGTAAATGTAAGTTGTGGAATAGTGGTATTGCTATTGATAATGCTACTGAAAAGAGCGTTTCTCGACCATTGATAAATAAGATTGTCGATATTGCTGGTTACTACAGGTTCAATAGTAATAGATTCTCCTATACATACGGTATAACTCTCTTCTACTTCAATGCCTATTTCCACATAAATAACAGTTTGAAGAATGGTATCGGTACAAACACCATTAGATAGAAAGAGTGTGTAAAGTGTTGTAGTATCAGGGTTTGCAGTAGGATTGGAAATGTTTGCATTGTTTAGTCCTATGGTTGGGGTCCACTGGTAGGCTACGTTGGCATTGGGCGATGGGGGGATTCCAAGCTGTACATACGAGCCGTGGCATAGCTCTTGTGTGGGCAATGTTTGTGTGGTGTTGGCCAGCACTAGAATATCGCGAGAGAGTGAATCACTAAAGTTACAAGTCCCTTGATCGCTAACCACTAACAATATGGTGTAAACCCCAGGGTCTGTATAATGATGCGTTGGGTGTTGTTCTGTGGAGGTGGTTCCGTCGCCAAAGTCCCAAAAGAAAGTGGTATTATTACTTATGGTTTGGGAGTTATTTTCAATTTCGAATACATCAGGCAAACAAACTGTTACTGGTATTGTAAAATCGGCAACAACAGCGGGGAGGTTAAAGTCCATTTTAAACACTCCCAGGTTGCAGTTTGTACTTTCGTTGGTTTGCGACCATGCCCCTGGGGTTGTAGGAAAGGCATCGCTACCTCCACACCCTCCACATACCGCTTGGTATATTCTCCCTTTCCTGTCGAAGCGACTAGTGCCACCATCAACATGTTCGCCCACATCGTCGCCACCAAAATAGGTGGCATAGTATAGCGATGAGGCATCATCGCTAATACAAATAAGGTAGTAGTCCTCATCGTCGGTAGTGGGTTGTTGTGCATCGGCAGTAATAGGCAGTCCAGATGTGCCTCCAAAGCCGTTTACGCTCGCGGCACCCCATCCCGACATGTATATTTTGTTGCACAAATCTACAAGCAACGCGGTTGGAGAGATGTCGGGCTCTTCGCTACTGGTTCCAAATTCGGTACTCCAAATAACAGAGTCTAAATAAGGGGTTAATTTACATAGAAACTGTCCGTCGCCTTGTGCCCAGCTGGCATTCTCTACCCAACTGTTTGCCACTGCCGACGATTGCCCGTACACGTACGCGTTATTATAGCGATCGCTTTTTACAAGATATCCTTGATCGTATGTCGATTTACCAAGGTAAGTGGATGCCAAAATGGTATTGCCATCGCCCGATATTTTCGTAGCAAACCCATCTACAGCCCCGCCACCATAGTTGGGTTGTATGGCGGTGGCACTGGTTGGGAAGTTTTCAGAGGTAGTACCCCCTGTAACAAAAAGGCTCCCATCGTTGTTTACCACCATGCTGTAGCTAGCATCGCTGCCACTACTCCCTAAGTAAGAACTCCATATTAAATTGGTAAGGTTGTAGTTCATCACAAAAATGCAAGCATCTTGTCCTCCTCCCAGTGTTGCTTGAAAGCCATTTTCTGTAACCGGAAAATCGGAAGAAAAGGTGCTAGAGCTTATATATATGTTGCTATGTTCGTCTAATACTATTTCGCCACGCACTTCATCGGCATAGTTTTTTCGTGTTGCGCCCGAGGTATTAAGCCCGTCGTTACCCGTTCCACCAAAATAGGTAGAGCTCATAAGTTGTGTTCCATCGCTGCTCAATTTCGCAATAAACATGTCAGAACCAGAGTATTGTATACTATTGCTAAGGGTAACAGGCATCCCTCCAAGGTAAGTATTCTGGTAACACCCTACGGTTGTCGGAAAATCGTTGGAAGCAGTGGTGCCAAAAATATATAACTCTTCGTTATGATTGGCTATTAAACTGTGAGGCATCTCCGCCAAACTTCCCCCTAAATAGGTAGAGTAGAGAAGATCGGTGCCGTCAGCACTAAATTTAGAGATCGTTACGTCTACTCGCCCCCCAGCATAATCTACTTGATAGGCTCCTGTGGTAGTAGGGTACCCCAAATCGAAAGCAAGACCCCCAGCAAACACATTCCCCTCCGAGTCGAAAGTGGCGGTAAAACCCCAATTGTCGGCAACAGAACCTGAATAGGTGGAAAATACCAACGTAGGGTCGATAATGAGGGGAAACAATGGGTTGTAGTCTCCTATTTTAAAAGAGACTTTATTTTTTTTAATGTGAAAATGGCAATCGATAAAATGGGTATCAACGCCATTTACTATTTGATATGCAATCGGTGCCATTTCAATCATTTGTCCTACCGATGTAGTAATGATGAGATTCTCTTGTAACAACGAAAGTCGATCGTGCCCATGATACTCCCACTCAATAATATGGGGCGAGGTATTAGGTGCTACTAAAAATTCATATTTTAGATGGTTCCCATCTTGAAAAAAATAGAGATCGATGTTTTGATAGATGTTTTTGGTGCAAACAGTCTCAAAA
>CAYJOY010000197.1:0-4616 GCA_964371885.1 uncultured Lentimicrobiaceae bacterium
CTACTCAATATCTCATCTCAAATCTGGGCAAAGCAATTTTTAGAAGTCCCCTTAACTATTTAGAAATGAACTTTTAGAATTTTTATTTACTAATTATTGGGGGTCCTCTTTGGCATTTTCGAGGATTTCGAGGCTCTTTTCCTTTTTACAGGAACCAAGGAATGATGCTCTAATAGTTCGATGACGGGTTTTACCAAGGCGCTATCTTCAATA
The DNA here is from genome assembly GCA_964371885.1 of uncultured Lentimicrobiaceae bacterium. Classification (GTDB taxonomy): domain Bacteria; phylum Bacteroidota; class Bacteroidia; order Bacteroidales; family WCHB1-69; genus CAYJOY01. Next base: position 214 of record CAYJOY010000197.1, read on the forward strand.
TCGAGAATATAGTAATTTTTGGATCCTGGATAGGCTTCAGATACTGGAGCCTCTTGCATTATGGTTTCGAGATAAGGGACTATTTTCACGAATACAGTATTCTCGCATACGAGTAGAATTGGCTTATCGTTAGCGTAAACGCAATACTCCCCAAACATTTTTCTGTACCTAAACTCGAAGTTAAGTTCAGCGAGTTGGTCCATTATAAATTCCATGTAATCTTTTGTAGTTGCCATGATTAAAATTGTTAATTTTTTCGTGGCAAAAATAGCAAAAAAGGAATTAGGCTGATGTTAGGAATTTCACCCTGCTTTATGTGGCAAAAAATGATGAGCAAAAATTTAGAGTTGCATTAAAAGAAAAATAGTATTTTTGCGGTTCGCTTTTTGCTCAACGCATCAAGTGTGTTATTGAAAACTTATAGATTATGAAAATTAAAGAAGTTATAGACCATTTAGAGGGGAAATTTCCTTTAAGATGGCAAGAAGATTTTGACAATAGTGGCATTCAATGTGGCGATAAAGAGCGCGAAGTTTCTGGTGTTTTGGTTTGTTTCGACATGTCGGAAGCGGTTATTGAAGAGGCCATTGAGAAAGGTGCAAACATGGTTATTTCGCATCATCCCATCATATATAGAAATGGATTAAAGAAGATAGAGCCCACCAACCGAGTTGGGAAAGTAATTTGTAAGGCGTTAGAGAATAAAATCTTTCTTTATTCTATGCATACCAATATGGATAGCGGGATAGCTGGCGGGAACGATTTGTTTGCCGAAAAGTTAGGGCTTATTAATCTTTCGGTACTTTCTCCGCAAGAGGAGTTGAATGTTGGTTTGGGTCGTATTGGCGAGCTTTCTCAGCCTATGAAAGTGGTCGATTTTCTAGCACATGTAAAAACTACCCTACAGCTTGAGGCGATTCGCTATGCTGGCGACGCTAAGGCAATGATAAAGAAAGTGGCGGTATGTGGCGGCGGCGGCGGCGGTTTTGTTCAAGCTGCACTCGATGCCAAAGCCGATGCTTATCTTACTGGCGATATTAAGTATCACGACTTTTTTATTCCTGAAAATAAAATGATGATTGTTGATGTTGGGCACTTTGAAGGAGAATCTTTTATTAGGGAAATTATTTATTCCGAACTAAAAGAATTTTTCCCTAATTTCGCCAGTTCTATTTCCCAAAGGGAGGTAGCCGTTGTTCATTATTTATAATATATTATTTATCAAACAATTATGGTAGAAAAAAATGGTATCGTTGAGAATGAGTCCATCACAAACATGGAAGAAAAAATAGCTAGTGACTCTTTTGAAGTTTCAAAAAACGAAGATTCTGGGGAAATTACTGTCGAGAGTTCTATCGCCGACAAGCTAGCATCGCTCTATAATTTGCAACAAATATGTTCTCAAATTGATAAAATTAAAATTATTCGTGGTGAACTTCCTGATGAGATTAGAGATTTAGAAGACACTACCGAGGGGCTCAAAACACGCTTGGAGAAGTACAATGAAGAGACCGAACAGCTTCGCGATAAAATTAAGGGGCAAGAGGTAAAAGCAGCTGAATCTAAAACGTTAATAGAACGGTATCAAGAGCAGCAAAATAATGTTCGTAACAACCGCGAGTATGATTCGTTAAGTAAAGAGATTGAGTTTCAAACATTAGAAATTCAGGTTGCGGAGAAATATCAAAATAAATTTGCTGGAGAAATAGAGGTTAAGCAAGAAGAAATAGCTTCATGTCAGTCTCGTTTAGATGAGATTGTTGACATTTTAGAACAAAAGAAAGCGGAGTTAAGCGACATTATTGCGGAAACGGAGAAGGAAGAGATTGCACTTTTAGAGCGTGCTGAGGAACTAAAGAAAAAAGTAGACCAACGCTTACTTACTGCTTTTGAACGGATTAGAAACAACGCTCGCAACGGGTTGGCGGTTGTACTTATTGAAAGAGAGGCGTGTGGTGGCTGTTTTAGCAAAATACCACCTCAACATCAGTTAGACATCCGTTTGCACAAAAAAATTATTGTATGTGAAGCATGCGGTCGTATTTTTGTAGATAAAGATCTAGCTGAACAACAAGCAGCACAATAGTGCCCCATGAGCCTCGAGTGGGTTGATGTTATCATCCTAATATTATCGGGTTTAGCTGTCGGATTTATCAACACCATTGCAGGTGGCGGTACTGTAATTTCTATTTCTGTTTTTATGCTATTAGGGCTTCCCCCTTTGGTGGCGAACGGCACCAATAGGATTGCTATTTTGATGCAGAATGTTACATCTGTCTATTATTTTCACAAGAAAAAATTAATAGATTGGTCGAAAATAAAAGCGTTTGCCATTCCTATTATTCTGGGATCTATGGGAGGTGCTGTACTATCCTATTTTATTAATGATCAGACATTTAATTACATTTTTGCGGGCGCAATTTTTCTATTTGCTCTCTCTATGTTTTTTCGTCCAGAGCGGTGGATAAACGAAGATCAAGAGCTTATTAACCGTCCTTATACGTGGGTTACTTTCGTTCTCTTTTTCTTGGTAGGTATTTATGGAGGGTTAGTACATGTAGGCATTGGTTATCTCTTATGGGGGGCGCAATTTAGTGAGTGCTAACATCCTCAAAAATCTTATTGTCATGTTATACGTCCCTTTTCCGCTTGCTATATTCGCAACACAGGGGCTTATTAACTGGGAGTACGGGCTCGTGCACGGCATTGGCAACGTACTTGGTGCTTGGGTTGCGGCTCGCCTCTCTGTTAAGAAAGGGGCTCACTTTGTTCGCTACTTTCTCCTATTCATTATAGTGCTTGTTATTTTACAATTTGTTGGAATATTAACCCCCGAAAATATTACAAAAGTTGTAGACCAACATTTTTAGTGTTCGGTATACGAAAAAAATGTACTTTCGCGCCCTAAATCAAGGAGAAAAAGAAAAGGTGAACAAAGCACTGAGAATTTTTATTAATCACGCAGCTACCCATGGAAAAAAAGTGGGGATGTGGTGTATGACTATTACTTTGCTGTGCTATTTGTTCTCGGCCATGCTATTCTCTCATACTCATATTGTTGGCGGGCAAATTATTCGTCACTCTCACCCTGATTCATCGGCGCAGCACACGCATACTACCTCCGAAATGCAGGCATTTAGAGATATTGTACCTCTCTTTGCTTTCCTTTTTATACTTACTGTTTCGCAGCCCCTTTTAACATCAATTAGGGAAACTTTTTGCTATTTTTCTTCCGAAACAGCCCTTGCATTTACCCATTTTTTCTATTTACGGGGTCCTCCTGTAGCTGTTGTTTCGTAATTGCTGTAGCAATTATTTCCTTTTTTTATATTGATTTATCTAATGAAATATTAGATGAACGACCATTTATTATATGATAAGTAATCTTATCGAAACAACAATATTTACAAGAAAAAATACAAATGAACTATAAAACCATTATTGTAGTAATGTTATTATCATTACTATCAACCACTGCAATTTTTGCACAAAACGGTAGCGACGCCAACATGATAGGGCACGTAATCTGTAAAAAAACTGGGATACACATTCCCTTTTCTATTGTTAAAATAAAGAACAGTATGATTGGTGTGCAGGCAGATGCTACTGGGCACTATCAAATGCTTCATATTGAACCAGGAACCTACACAGTAGAAGCCTCTTATATGGGATACAAAACTCTAGAGAAAGAGGTTACATTTATTGCTGATAAAACCATTGAAGTACATTTCGAGCTAGAAGATATGCCACGCGCAATGGGTGAAGTGGTGGTAAGTGCTAACCGAGGGGAAAGTAATCAAGTAGAGTCTGCCACCATAGTTAACGTAATGACCCCCGAGCATTTCGAAACTACCACCTCGTGTTCTATGGCAGATGCTCTTCAATATCAAACAGGGCTACGGGTAGAATACAACTGCAACAACTGTGGTTATACCCAGTTACGTATTAACGGTTTAGATGGTCAATATTCTCAGATGTTGCTTGACAGCAGGCCTATTTTCAGCTCATTAGCAGCTGTTTATGGATTGGAGCAACTTCCCACCGACATGGTAGACCGTGTAGAGGTTATTCGCGGTGGTGGTTCTGCGCTTTATGGGTCGAATGCCATTGCCGGAGTAGTAAACATTATTACCAAGGAACCAATGCGAAGCACTGCCTCTATTAGCAATACTAGTCAAATGATTGGCACCTCAGCATACGACATTAACACTGCATTAAACGCATCGTTGGTATCTGGAAATAACAAGGCTGGTGCTTACATTTTTGGGGTGAATCGCCAACGGTCGGCATACGACAGAAACGGAGACTCGTTCTCAGAAATTCCCGAGTTAAAATCTACAACTCTAGGATTTAGAGCTTATTATAAAACCAGCATGTACTCGAAGCTTACCTTTGAGTATCAT
>CAYJOY010000198.1:0-2388 GCA_964371885.1 uncultured Lentimicrobiaceae bacterium
CCGTTTAGGCCTTTTTTCGCTCGATAATCTTTGGGAGGGGCTAGGCACGCTCACGGGCGACTACCCCGAAATGAAATATTTTATAGGGAAAATGACCATGTACGATTCGTATAACCGCATTGCTCGCAACTGGATACTTCAGTTTTTAAAGCGATGTTTTAAAGGCGATAAAACATTAGTAACCCCCAAGTCGCCAGTGGTGATGCAAAGGGGAAACCGATTGTTTAAAACCCCATTTAAAAAGGGTTCTTTTAAAGAGGATTTTAAATTGTTAAACGATAATGTTAGAAATCTGAAAGAGAGTATCCCCCCATTAATAAAAAGCTATATCAACTTATCGGCTACCATGCAGTATTTTGGCGCCGCAGCAAACCCAGAGTTCGGACCCGTAGAAGAAATCGCAATTTTAATAAATATTGCCGATATTTACGAAGATAAGAAAAAAAGACACGTACAGTCGTATACAAAACAACCTAAAAAACAATAGCCATGTTGATAAAAACCGCAGAATTTATGCAAAGTGTTGCCGATTGGCGACAATGCCCACAAAATAAACTGACCGAAATAGCCTTTATTGGTCGTTCCAATGTAGGAAAATCGTCGCTTATAAATATGTTGTGTAACAGAAATAAGCTTGCAAAAACTTCTGGACGCCCAGGCAAAACGCAAACTATCAACCATTTTATAATCAATAGCGCTTTCTATTTTGTAGATTTACCAGGGTATGGTTATGCTAAAATATCGAAAACGATGCGCGAAAAATGGGCAAAGATGATATTCGACTACATTCATCTCCGTCCTAACCTAGCACTGCTATGTATTCTAATAGATATACGTATAGATCCACAACAGATAGACCTTGATTTTATTAATAAAATGGGCGAGATGGGTATTCCCATTGCGTTAGTGTTTACCAAAGCCGATAAAATGTCGAACCATAAAATAGAGATGAGTGTGAACAAATTTAAAGCGAAAATGTTAGAACAATGGGAGGATTTTCCCACCCATTTTGTAACATCTGCTGAAAGTCGTCTCGGGAAAGAGTGTTTCTTGGATTTTGTGGAGGAGTTGGTTTAAAAGGTTGCTCACGCAAACCAACGTGTGCTACAATTCGATGGTTTCCTCTTGATTATCGATGGTGAAATTAAAGAAATCGACAAGCGGTTTCGCAGCTCGGAATCCTTCAAGAACGTGTTGAAGCGAATTTTCATTTACGCATGCCTCTTTCGTAAAATAATGGGTCGCAAAAAAATGTTTGTTCTTTAAAATTTCAATCCCCTCAAAATCTTTGGGAAAATCTTTGGGTGCTTTCTTAAGAGCTTCAATGGTTTCTATCCCGTTGTAAAACGAAGTGAAGCTAGGGTTGGCTATAATTGATTTAAATTCATCGTACGAGTAGTAAATCTCTTTTCGAATCATTTTTAAAATGGTAGGATTGGGTGCGTAAATACCCCCGCCAAAAAAAGTTTCGTCGGCACCTAAATGGAAATAGTATCCAGCATGAATAGATTTTCGCCCCCCATTTTTTGCAATATAACATCCAAAATTGGTTTTATAGGGCTCTTTGTTGTGCGAAAATCTCACATCTCTATATATTCTAAACATACATTGCTTAAGTTCAACACCAAGTAGCGATGGGTCTATTTCTTGTAACAAGTGAATGAGTTGGCTGGCAAAATTTTCGTAGTCTTGCTTTGCTTTTAGGTATTCAGATTTGTTCGCGTGAAACCATTCTTTATAATTGTTCTCTTTAAGATTATCTAAAAACTGGCATGTTTCAAGTTGTATATTCATATCATTTTATTACTGTAAATCACAATTGCAAAAGTACATTTTTTTCAAATACAGAGCTGTCAGGATAGCATCTCTTTTGCTCAAAAAAAAGAGATGCCACAATGGGCATCTCTTTGGGGGTATAAGAACTATCTTCTTCCTCTGTTTCTATCTCTATCTCTATCTCTATCTCCACGGTTACCATCTCTACTAGGTCTTGGTCCGCTAGGACGAGCAGGTCTTTCATCTTTCCAACCTTCAGGTTTAGGTAAGAAAACGCGGTGAGAAAGTTTATATTTTCCTGTTTTTTCGTCTATTGCAATAAGTTTCACTTTAATAGTATCGCCTTCTTTTAATACGTCGGAAACGTTTTCAATTCTTTCGTATGCGATTTCCGAAACGTGTAGTAACCCGTCGGTGTTAGGAAGAATTTCTACGAATGCGCCGAAAGAGGTAATGCTTTTCACCACACCTTCGTACTCTTCGCCTACTTCTGGAACGGTAACAATAAGTTTAATTCTTGCAACAGCTTTTTCCATATCGTCGGCATTTACGGCCGCTACGTCTACGCAACCACAACCATTTTTCTCTTCAATATTAATAACGGTGTTGGTT
>CAYJOY010000198.1:2398-4608 GCA_964371885.1 uncultured Lentimicrobiaceae bacterium
CACCAATAAATTCTTTAGGAATAACTAGTTGTACTATTCTTGGAACAAATGTTTTGTAATCTTCGCGAGGCGCAGGCATCGCTTCTACTATTTTATCGAGGATGTGTAAACGTCCTACTCTTGCTTGTTCTAATGCTTCGGCCATAATTTGAGCCGAAAGACCGTTTACTTTTATGTCCATTTGACAAGCGGTAATACCATCGCGGGTACCACACACTTTAAAATCCATATCGCCTAGGTGGTCTTCGTCGCCTAAAATGTCAGAAAGCACGGCATAGTTTCCTGTTTTTTCGTCGGTAATTAAACCCATGGCAATACCAGAAACAGGCTTTTTAATTTTCACACCGCAATCCATAAGTGCAAGTATCCCTGCACAAACAGTGGCCATTGACGAGCTTCCGTTCGATTCTAAAATGTCGGAAACTAAACGTACTGTGTATGGGAACTCGGTCGATTCGAAAGGGATCATCGATTTAATAGCTCTGTGTGCTAGGTTACCGTGTCCAATTTCGCGACGCCCAGCGCTACCTACTCTTTTTACCTCGCCTACCGAGAATGGAGGGAAGTTGTAGTGAAGGATAAAGCGGCTCGAGCCATCAATAATAGCACCATCAATAGTTTGTTCATCTAATTTTGTCCCTAACGTACAAGTAGTGAGCGATTGTGTTTCGCCTCTTGTAAATACGGCTGAGCCGTGAACTGAAGGTAAGTAATTGGTTTCAATCCAGATAGGGCGAATTTGGTCTAATGTTCTTCCATCTAAACGTTGTCTGTCGTTTAAAATCATATTACGCATTGCGTCGTACTCAACGTCGTGGTAGTATCTTTTCAAGAGTGCCATTTTCTCGTCGCGCTCTTCTTCAGCAATGCTTTCTACTAATTCGTTGAAAATAGCTTCGAACGCGTCGCCTCTTTCGTGTTTAGTAGTTTGCGCTTTCGCCACATCGTAAACTTTTTGGTAGGTAGTTTTGTAAACGAGTTCTTTCAGTTCTTCGTCGTGGTTTTCGTGGCAATACGTTCTTTTAACCGCCGCTTCACCTACCATTTCGGCAAGTTCTAGCTGTGCTTGGCATTGTATTTTAATAGCTTCGTGAGCAAAGTTAAGAGCAGCTACCATGTCGGCTTCCGAAATCTCTTTCATTTCCCCTTCTACCATCATAATATTGTCAATAGTAGCAGCAACAATCATGTCTATATCAGAGTGTTGCATCTCTTCAACGGTAGGGTTAATTACAAATTGCCCCTCAACTCTACCTACTCTTACTTCCGAAACAGGCCCTTGAAAAGGGATGCTCGATACGGTTAAAGCAGAAGATGCTGCTAAGCAAGCCAATGCATCTGGTAAGTTGTTTTTATCGCCTGAAATGAGATATACTAATACTTGCGTTTCTGCGTGAAAATCGTCAGGGAAAAGAGGACGTAATGCTCTGTCTACTAAGCGTGCTATTAATATTTCGTACTCCGAAGGGCGCGCTTCTCTTTTAAAGAAACCTCCTGGGAAACGTCCTACTGATGCGTATTTTTCTTGATATTCCACTTGAAGTGGCATAAAGTCTACATTTTCTGCAGCATCTTTTTTAGCACAAACGGTGGCTAACAACATGGTGTCGCCCATTCTTACCACAACAGAACCGTCTGCTTGTTTTGCTAATTTTCCTGTTTCAATTGAAACTTCTCTGCCGTCGGCTAAGTTAAATTTTTTCGTAATTCCTATCATCTTAATCATTTATGAAAACTGTAAAAATGGCTATGTATAACATGCAAAAAAAGGCAATTTCAAAACGAAACGCCTTTTTTCTTACAGTTTATTGTTTATTTTTATCTTCTTAAACCTAATTTTTGAATGATTGCTCTATAACGCTCAATCTCTTGACGTTTTAGATAATCTAACATCTTTCTTCTTTTACCTACTAAGTTAATAAGCGAACGTTTAGTAGCTAAATCTTTTTTGTTCTGTTTTAAATGCTCAGTCAAATGTTTAATTCTATGAGTAAAAAGAGCAACTTGGCTTTCTGGAGACCCAGTGTCTACCGCAGATTTACCGTTAGCTTCGAAAATGTCTTTTTTAATTTCTGGTGTTAAATACATAATAATCTTATCGTTTTTTTCTTTCTATTTTCAGCCTGCAAAAATATAAAAAATTATCTTATATAAAAAAATAATCGGTTTTTATTTTTTGTCTTGAAATTAATCTGCAATTGTTTGTGTTT
>CAYJOY010000199.1:0-4599 GCA_964371885.1 uncultured Lentimicrobiaceae bacterium
ATATTCCCCATATTTCGCTCTTCACCTACAATCCACAAAACATCTCCCAATTGTAGCACCGTCGACGACGATGGGGTCATGATATACTCCCCCTCGCGGAAAATACAAACTACCATCGATTTTTTATCTTCACGTATCCTACTCTCTCTAATAGTTTTATTCACCACACAATCGCCAATTTTTAACTTTAATTTATAAATGGTCATGTGTTCATGAATAGAATTTACAACGTCGGTATGGCTCTCCTTTTCAATCATTTTCTTAAAGGTAACCAAACTCTCATCGTGCCCAACCACCAGTATTTTATCGTGGGGATAGAGGCTCACATCTTTACCTGGTAAATCAATCCTTTGGTGCCCTCGAAGTATGGTAATAATATTAATTCCCAAGTGTTCGCGATACTGTTTCTGCTCTAATGTTTTCCCAACGGCATCGGAAAATGCACTCACTTCCATCACCTCTAAGTGTAAATCTTGGGCAATATTTTCTGGAATATTTAAGTCTGGAATCCCCGTTTTACCTCGTAAATTTTCCATAAAGTGTTCCTCTATTCTCGTGTAATGGAACAGTTTCTCGCGCATTGTTGTAATGGCTGCCGAAACAATGATGGCCGAAATAACACCTACTATTATTCCAATACCAAAATTATAAAATCGTGTTACAATTATAGTAACAAAAAGTATCCAAATCAATAATCGGATAATAAATAGTATTAATAAAAACGACTTGTTTATCAAGTTTTTACTCCATAGCACCCCCATTTCATCGCGCGCCGCGCTCCCGTTTATTAATAACGATAACAATATGGGAACAATAATGGCCAATGAGGTCCCAAAACAGAGAAGTTCTGCTAGTTTTTCAGGAAAAAGATTATTTAAAAATGGATCTAACGCATAAACAATCAATGCAATAAGAGAGGTTAGAATAATTAAATAGATTGATGTTCTTATGATATATTTTTTCAGATGTTTCCTTTCGAGCGATCTCTCGGTATTATTTTTGGTTAAAGATAGCGAGAACTCATCTAGCCCCACTCTTATGTTATCTGGTAGTATTTCGTGTATCCATTCGTAGGCAGGAAGTGCCAAACGCATCATATAAGGGGTGGTAAAGGTGGTTATTACAGATACAGAAACGATTATAGGATAGAGCGTTGGGTTTATAACCCCTAATGTTAATCCTAAATTGGCGATAATAAAAGAGAACTCCCCTATTTGGCTTAAGCTAAAACCCGATTGAATTGCAATTTTTAATGTTTGCCCCGATAGCAGCACCCCCGTTGTGGCGCATAATGTTTTAACAACTATTACACAGAAAGTTAACAAGAGCACTACGAAAATGTTATCGGCAATAATGGCAAAGTCTACTAACATCCCAACCGATACAAAGAACACTGCTCCAAACAGATACCTTAATGGACTTAACAATTTCTCTATTTTTTCCGATTCTGATGTTTCGGAAAGGATAGAGCCCATTAAGAAGGCGCCTAATGCCGCTGAAAACCCCATTTTATCGGCCAAAAAAATCATCCCAAAGCAGAGACCAATGGCAGTAATTAGCAACATTTCTTCCGACAACAACTTTTTGGCTCTATTGAAGAAAGTGGGCAATAGATAGACCCCTGCTATGAACCAAAAGATGATAAAAGCCCCCAGTTCAAGAATACTCACCCCTATTTCGGTGGTATCGAATGTTTGGCTAATGGCGAGCGACGAGAGCAAGACCAGTTGCAAGATGGCAATAATATCTTCTACTACTAAAACGCCAAATACCTGTGTAGTAAACTTATTGGCTTTTATATTGAGATCGTCGAACGCCTTTATAATAATGGTAGTAGAGGAGATGGTGAGCATACCGCCTAAGAACATGCTCGAGGTGGTATTCCAATCGAGGAACTGCCCTACCATATAGCCAACGGTAAACATCACTATTAACTCTAGGAATGCAGTGGTAAAACCTGTTTTTCCTACTTTCCTCAGTTTCTTCACATTAAACTCTAGCCCGAGGGTAAAAAGGAGAAAAACCACCCCTATTTCGCCCCAAACCTTAATGTTGTCGATATTTTGAACGGTAGAAAAAAAATCGGTGTGAGGACCAGTTAAAATACCAGCTACAATGTAGCCTAACACCACTGGCTGTTTTAACAATTTAAAAATGATAGTGGTTACACTTGCCACCAGCAATATCAACGCTAAATCGAGAAAAAGTGGAGGAGTATGCATGTTTTTCTTCTTAAATTATTATTTCTTAATATTTTGTAATTTCTAACCAATAAAACTTAGTAGGGCAACTGTACCCCTAGGGTTACTGTTATGTAGCCTGGTTTTTTCGATGTGGGCTTATTCTTAAAATAGGGAAGCACCATCTGTCGGTAACTCGCCTCAAATACCAAAAATTTAACTTTATAAGAAACACCAGCATTTATAGATAATTGATGATTTACATCATCCTTGGTGTAATACAAATAATTTTCGGTAACTTTTAGCAAAGGGTGAAATGCCATTCCTACATTAGCCATAAATGCCATCTGTTTATTAATGGGTTGATAGAAAACTAGGCGCGCCGAAATGGGGAGATATTGGGTTTCGAAAAATTCGGTTTTTCGCTTCGGGTCGGTAAATGGGGTTACCGATGAGAATGTATTTCTTTGATACTGAAACGAAATACCCAACTCGCCGTAGAACTTTTTGCCCGCGCGACAATAGAATCCAAACTCTGTGTCTAGAAATTTATCGAGTCTATCATCTTCAGATATATCGCGAGAGGTAATCATAATACTACTATTCACTCTGAAGCCATACTGAAGGTTTACCTTTTGTTTTCGCTCGGGCTGCGCTATTAAGAGCAGAGGGAAAAAGAGCAGGAGCAGGAGGTGGTATTTTTTCATATTATTCGATGGTATTGGGGGTATTATTGGTAACTTCTTCTTTATTCTCTTTGGGTGGCAATGCTTTTTCCTTTTTGGGTTCTAAAGTATTGTATTGATTCATGGCGCGTTGCAGCCCTGAGGTTACAAACGCTTTGCAAATTTCTGCCCCTTTTTCTATCATCGGATTCACCTGTTTCAGTTCTTCGGAGGTAAATTTGCCGAGCACATACTCCGCTTGGTACCCTTGTGGGAAGTTTTTCCCTATTCCAAAACGGAGCCTTGGAAAATTGGCATGTCGTAGCTTTTCTATAATGTGATTGAGGCCGTTGTGCGAACCGCCACCCCCTTTGGGACGAAGGCGCAATTGCGCTACTGGCAAATCTAAATCGTCCGATATTACCAATATCTCGGTACTTTCCACCTCTTCTTTTTCCATCCAGTAGGCTACCGCATTGCCACTTAAGTTCATATAAGTGGTGGGCATAATTAAAATTAGGGTGCGCCCTTTATACTTGGCGCGTGCCGTGTAGGCATATCTATCGGATGAGAAAGTAGCCCCTAACTCTTTTGCTAGCTGCGAAACCACCTCAAAACCAATGTTATGGCGGGTGCCTGCGTATTTATTCTCGGCATTACCCAACCCTATAATTAAAAATTTTCTGTTATCGTTCATTATTTTTCTTTCCTATTTTTAAGAGATGACCTTTTATCCATTCAAAGAAAATCTGATTAATGGCTTTATTATAAATTTTTCTAAATGTGTAGCTATCGGCCTTTTTATTTTGTTTTATTTCAGTGAGTAAGCGTAATGGCAGAATGGGATGTACCGAAGCCATGAGTTTTCTAATTTTCCGTTTTCTTGTTTTAAAACCGGTGTTTTTTACTAGATTGGTATTTGGGGTAATCGATAACCCGCCAGATTTCCAAATGTGCATGTTGTATTGAAACTCCCAGTAATCTAAATTATGTTTTTTTAGGATATTAAAGACATTGCTCCAATACATTCTCTCTTTCATTTTGCCCATATATTTGCTCAAAATCGGATTGAGGTTTTCTTTATCGATGGTATTGAGGGTAAGGTCGAAGTTTTCCCACGCTCTTCTCCAAGTGGCGAACCCCCAGCAGAAGGCGTATGCCGAAAAGTAATAGGAGGCATCGCTCCCTTTGTGTTTTTTCAAGTGCGAGGCTCCTATGTGCATTACCTCATTGTTGCTTCTGTACTTATTGAGTAGCTGTTCGCAGTATGGAAAAAAATCGACGTGCGGGAGGGTGTCGTCAAACAACACAATACCCTCTGGCTCATGTTCAAAAAACCATGAAATGGCGGTAAATATATGTCGCGATTTTCCTAAGTGTTCCTCTTGAAAGTTCTCATGTAACTCACACTCCCACTCTGGCATAATAACCGAACGGGTACGCAAACAGGTAACATAGTCGTTTTCGAGATTCGGCTGCGCGCCATCGGCACCTACATATAGCTTGGATGGCCTTACCTTTTTTATAATTTGAAATAAGTTATGGGTCTCCTCTACTCTATTATAAATGAGTAATAAAACAGGTGTATTAAAAGTCATATTTTGCTAATTTAAACAACTGGCAAAGATACAATTTTTTATGGGGAGTTCTAATAATTCCCCATCGATTTTTATAACAATTTAAATATGGACAAAAAAAACTCTGTTTTACCCACCTTTGAGCGATATATTGGCATCTTTTCCCCATTTTTATCA
>CAYJOY010000200.1:0-4571 GCA_964371885.1 uncultured Lentimicrobiaceae bacterium
CGACCCTCAACAAGTGTATCAGTTAATAGAACTAATGCGTAGTAAACTGCCACGATTAGCCCTCAGAACAACACTCATATCCGGATACCCGAACGAAACAAAACAAGACCATAAAGAATTGGTAGATTTTGTAAAAGAGATCCGCTTCGACCGGTTGGGCGCATTCTCCTATTCGCCAGAAGAGGGTACCGCCGCATTCGAACTAGGAGACCCCGTGAAACACAAAGAAAAAATGAAACGACTAGACGAAATAATGACATTGCAAGAGCAAATCTCGCTAGAAAAAAATGAAGAGAGAGTTGGAACAACCATGAAAATATTGATAGATGGGGAGACAGATGATTACTACCTGGGGAGAACCGAGTTCGATTCGCCAGAGGTGGATAACGGTGTATTCATTACGAAAGATAAAAAATATGAAATAGGACAGTTCTATAATTTAGAAATTACCGATGCCGACAATTTCGACCTTTATGCAAAGTAAATATAATATCACCTTCCCTTTAAATTAATTACCCTCAACGGCTTAAAACTCCTTCCCCTTTTTTATGAACTCCCCATTATATATTGTAAAAAAATATCGCCCTTTCTATAAAAGAAATTTACGATTAGCTTTCCCTTTAATCTTAACACAATTAGGGCAAGTAGCGGTGGCACTTTTCGATACCTACATGGTAGGTTTACTGGGAACCACAGAGTTGGCAGCAGTGGCGTTTACCAACTCAATATTCCTAGTCCTTTTTATATTCGGTTTCGGTTTCTCTTTAGGGTTAACGCCGCATGTGGGCGAGGCTTTCGGCAAGCACGATACCTCCAAGATCTCGCGACTGCTCCAAAATAGCTTTCTTGTAAATACAATTATTGCCATTATGCTGGCACTTACTGTACTGCAACTTCGCCCGTTGTTATATCACATGGGGCAACCAGTAGAGGTAGTAGATACTGGCTATACCTACTTTACATGGCTCGTCTATTCCATGCTCCCATCGCTACTCTTCTTTACATGTCGACAGTTTGCCGATGGGTTAGGCAATACTAAAATATCAATGTGGATTACCCTTGCAGGTAACCTGTTAAATATTGGATTGAACTACCTATTAATATTTGGGAAACACGGATTTCCTGAACTAGGTGTAGTTGGTGCTGGTGTCTCCACTTTTATATCGAGGGTGTTTATGGCACTCGTCTATTTTTACTTTTTAAGGTATCATCGAGTATTTAAGAAGTATGTAAGTGCTTTTAAATGGCACCATTTCCAAACGCGCACAATGAAACAGTTGTTAGCCACCGGTTTCCCCATTTCGGTGCAGTTAATAGTAGAGGTGATGGCTTTCAGTTTAAGTGCTGTAATGGTAGGTTGGATAGATGTGCCCAACTTAGCGGCGCACGAGGTGGTACTACAACTCATTAATGTAACCTTTATGACGAGCATTGGCGTAGCTTCGGCAACTACAATCCGTATTACCCACCTATATGGTGGCGGCCAATACCGTGCCGCTCGCTTTGCTGCCAACGCATCGGTGCACCTTGTTACCATGTTTATGTGCTTTACCGCACTCGTCTTTATTGTGTTCCGATTTGCGCTCCCTCAAATATTTACCAACGATCAAGAAGTAATTGATATAGCGGCAAAATTGTTAATAATAGCAGGGCTATTCCAAATTTTTGATGGAACCCAAGCGGTAGGGGTGGCTATTCTGCGAGGTTTAAAAGATGTGAAATTTGCCATGTATATAGCCTTCTTTAGCTATGCGGTAATTGCTTTACCCACCGCCTATATCCTTGCATTCCCCTGTGCATTGGGTAGCACTGGCGTATGGTTAGGGTTAGCCGCTGGGCTCCCCGTCGCTTCTATCATATACAGATTGAGATTTAACTATTTAATGAAAAAACAGTAAAAAAAGAAACCTATCTTGATCGAATTTTTCTTGAAATTTTTTCATAAATTTAACGTTATATTACATCAACTCAAAGAAAATGTCAGCGAAACTAATACAAGAATTAACCCAAAAGAATATCACCTCTCAGCAAACCGTATTGCTGATGAAAATGGTAGAACTTTCCACAGTAGATTTGGAAAATAGAATTAACGATGAGCTAATAGAAAATCCAGCACTAGAAGTAGCTCCCCCCGAAACCGAAATGGAAGAGCTGGCTGGCGAACAAGATGCAGTAGATAACGCATTTGACGATTTTTTTGGCGATGATGAATATGGTGAAAATGATTGGAATTACAAAACCTTTACTGCGCGACAACCTACCCCTAATTATACCTTCGAAAACGAATTTAAAATCTCAGTTTCAGAAAATCTATTGATGCAACTTCACGAATTTTCGCTCACCGATGTAGAGAAAGTAGTAGCAAAGTATCTTATTGGATTATTAGACGAGAAAGGTTTTTTGCAAGATGAGGTAGCACAAGTAGCCACCGAACTCTTACTAGAACATAACCTCTCTGTTACCCCCAATGAAGTGGCACGTGTTTTGGAGGAGATAGTGCAGCAGCTAGAGCCTCCAGGAATAGGCGCTCGAAATCTCCAAGAATCGTTAATACTACAACTCGTAAAATTAGAACCTACCGAAGAGAGGGAGTGGGCAATTGAAGTAATACGCCACTGTTTTGAAGAATTTTCGAAAAAACACGATGAGAAAATTCAGAAAAGGCTAAAACTCAGCGATGAAAAGTGGCAGAAAGTAAAAAAGATGATTAGCCGACTGAAACCCTACCCCGTTTTTTCTACTCCTACCCAAGAACTTGCACCTAGTGTTGTAATTCCCGACTTTATTATTTCGGTAGATGATCATAATATAGATATTACTTCTAATTACCAACTCCCCAATTTAAAAGTGAACGAGGAGTATATGCAATGGGGTAAGAATGCCTCGCAAGATACAGCCCTTTTTGCCAAAGAAAATGTAGATAAAGCTACACTCTTTATCCATTCGATACAAACTCGCGAGTCGTTATTGCAAGCAACAGTGGCTGCAATCGTACATTTTCAATATCCATTTTTTATTTCAGGGAGCTATCAAGAGATAAAACCGATGGTTTTAAAAGATATTGCAGAACAACTAGGGTACGATATTTCAACCATATCGCGGGTTGTGAAGGATAGGTATCTCCAAACCCCTTATGGAATCATCTCATTACGCGCTCTTTTTTCTGAATCTGTTGGAAATGACGCCGTTTCGTCAATAAATATTAAAGATAAAATAAAAGAGATCATAGAAAATGAAGAGAAAAAAAAACCGTTATCGGATGATAAAATAGCTGCAATTCTCGAAAAGGAAGGCTTCCCTACAGCGCGACGAACAGTAGCAAAATATAGAGAACAGCTAGGAATTGCAGTGGCACGGCTCAGAAAATAAAAAAAAATACATTATTTTTGCAACAATTTTTGAAATGTTGCGTCTAACATAACAGTAAGGAAACGAATTTTTAATGATAACATAAATTTATTGCAGATGAAAAAGAATACAATTACCCTGTTTATTGCTTTTTTAGTGCTCCTACTGAGTGGAGCAGCAACACATGCCCAGCGCATACCAATGACCAATGGAATGCAAACCATGAATTCGGCATCGTGGGTCTTTTGCGACCCAAGTAACAATTCGCAAGAGTATGTATACGGAGACACCGCTCAAGAGTGGATACAAACATTCATATCGGCGTACACGCGTGTAGGGGATGCTCAACCAAGTAGTTTTTATTGCACATTTCGAGATTTTGTACTCAATCCTTCCGATACCCTTTATATATACGATGGTGCCGATATTACTGCGCCACTTATAGGGGCTTTTGCTTCGGTTAACAAGCCCTCCTCGGAAATGTTTGGACAAGGGGTGGTAGTCTCTTCTTCAGAGCATATCACTTTCCGATTTGTCCATTCGGGTGAAACCTTTGAGGGGATGAATAGAGGGTGGTATGCAACAATAACCCCTTATTGGGAGGATCCATCCGAGGTAATGGTGAATGCTGCTAATAATGATCAGGTAAAATGGCCAGGAGATTTCTCATGTAGTATGGATGTGTATGACTCGGGTGGTGCAACAGGAAATATAACAGCAGGAGGTACTTATACATTAGTGATAGCTTCAGATTATCCTATTAGAGTAGAAACTGAAATGTTTAATATAGGGAGTGGTACAATGGAAATATTTGACGGCTCTGTTCAAGTGGGTGGAGATCAACGAAGAATAGGGTATTTTAAAGCAAACTTTCCTCCTCCTCCCGTTTTTTTCTCGAGTGAAATCGACGGCACATACGCCATCACTTTTAAAATAGAGGGGGGGACTGGTTCTCCAGGTTTTAAATTTTCCCTCACATGTGTACCTGAATTGTTTGTGCAGTCGGATACCGACCCTTGCCCCAAAATTGAAATAGGTAGAAAAGATTTGGATGACTTTTTAGCCCCATTCGAACGCCAAGTACTACCCATAGAGGCAAGTGCATACGAACCCATTATATTCCTTACCACGAAAACAATCTCCCCTGGAAGGTATACAAGTGATTATACGGTAAAGCAAATTCCATGGAATCCTGATTGGGACGACCCAGACTTTTTTTGGGG
>CAYJOY010000201.1:0-4569 GCA_964371885.1 uncultured Lentimicrobiaceae bacterium
CCACCATCTACCATAATATCTATTTGCGATTCGTAGTGCTCGTAAATTAATTCTGGGTCGGTAATATATTCTACCACGTCATCGTCGCTTTTTACAGATGCCGAAAGGATGGGGTTTCCCAATTCTTCTATAATAGCGAGGGCTATATTGTTATCGGGGACACGTATTCCTACTGTTTTTTTCTTTCCGTGAATAATTTTGGGAACTTGATTGTTGGCATTTAAGATAAAGGTGTACGGACCAGGCAATACCCTTTTCATGGTTTTAAAGATGGTATTAGAGATAGGGGTGCTAAAATCGGAGAGTTGGCCGAGGTCTTTGCACACGAACGAAAGGCTTGCAATATCGCGCCCTTTCCCTATAATTCGTTGCATTTTTTCTATCGCTTTGGCATTATTAATGTCGCATGCAACCCCATAAATAGTATCGGTTGGGTAAATTATTACGCCACCTTTACGCAAACAGTCGGCCACTTGTCGCACTGTTTTTGGGTTAGGATTTTCTGGATATATTTTTACGTACATGTTTTAAATAAAAAAGGGTAAGCTACTTACATCGCATCGCTACAACCAATGTACCCTTGCTACATTCCTGTCCTGGGGGAGTTAAAAGGGAGCTGATCGTGCAAGACTTACCCGCCGCAAAAATACAATTTTTTCATTACGAAAAACACAAGTATCAAAAAAAAATATTTGAGGGGGATATTTGCGATAAATTACGGCACTCAACACTGCTCTTTTTCACATAAAATGAAGGCGCTTCTAAAAATGAGTTTTAAAAACAGGCGATAAAAAAAGTTTGCACTAATATTTATTAAAGAAAATAATTAGAAAAAAAAAGCGTTTCTTTGTGTTGGAATGAGCGTTATTTTTTTACAAAATAGCTCATCAAAAAATATAAAGAACGATATCTAAAATTAATAAAAATATTTTATCATGAACCTAAAAAAAATCGCCTTATTCGTTTCATTTTTAGCAATTTCATTAACTGCATTTTCGCAAAAATATGCTTACATTGACTCTGACTATATTTTAAGAAGCATGCCCGAATATGTGGAGGCACAGGCTGAGCTAGATCGATTAGCCACTGTTTGGCAAAAAGAGATTGAGCAACAATTTAGCACTATCGACTCTATGTACAAGAAGTATCAGGTAGAGGCTATTACGTTGCCAGCCAACATTAAACAGAAGCGCGAGCAAGCTATTATAGATGCTGAAAACGAAGCTAAGGAGTTACAAAAGAGACGATTTGGAAAAGATGGCGACCTTTTTAAGAAACGTGCCGAGCTGGTAGAGCCTATTCAAGACCGATTATTTGCGGTAGTGGAAGAGTTTTCAAAAAGTAGAGGCTACGCTTTTGTATTTGATGCCGCTGGAGCTATGACCATTATATATGCCGACTCACGTTGGGACATCAACGAAGAGATTATGCAAAAGTTAGGAATTTCATCATCTGGTTCTGAAGACGAGGAGTAATCTATTTTTATATGAGCAAGTTAAACATTGAGATCAACAATATCCCATTCAAAAACCCTATCATTGCGGCTTCGGGCACCTTTGGGTTTGGGAGAGAATACAACGAATTATACGATGTTTCTGTATTAGGAGGCATCTCATCGAAGGGGCTCACTATTGAGCCACGCGAGGGGAACGAAGGGGTTAGAATTTGGGAAACCCCCTCTGGCATTATGAATAGCGTAGGGTTGCAAAACCCTGGGGTAAAGAAGTTCATTACCGATGAGTTACCTTGGATGAAAAAGCTAGGCAATGTAGTTATTGCCAACCTGGGTGGTGCCACTGTAGAAGACTACATTGAAGGGATACAACTACTTAACAGCACCGATGTTGATTTTATAGAACTCAACATCTCTTGTCCTAATGTAAAAGCGGGCGGCATGGCACTTGGCATAAAGAGCAGTGTTGCGCTACAAGCGGTAAAAGAAATTAGTGGCTACTGTACTAAACCTTTAATGGTAAAGCTCTCGCCAAACGCCGAAGACATTATAGAAATGGCACAGGTGTGCGAAGAGGCAGGCGCTACCTCAATATCGTTAGTGAACACTTTTAAAGCTTTAGCCATCGATCTTAAAACACGGAAACCCGTTTTTAAGAATTTATATGCCGGGTTATCGGGTGCGGCCATTAAGCCAATAGCATTGCGTATGGTTCACGAAGTGGCAAAAAATGTAAAAATACCGGTTATTGGAATGGGTGGTATTTACAGTGCTACCGACATTCTCGAGTTTGTAATGGCTGGAGCTGCTGCAGTACAAGTAGGAACTGTTAACTTCACCAATCCGCTAGCTGGCAGAATGTTAGTAGAGGAACTAGAGCAGTTACTTGAAAGAGAAGGGATTGCGCACATACACGATGTTAAAGGGATAATATAACCCCACAAAGCCATAGCCCATTGCTAACGCTCAACAGAACTACGGTTGTAACACTTATCAGCAAGATCACCATCTTGGTGCTCAACTTTGGGGTTGTACTTTTTACTACCCGGTTGTGGGGTGCTGAAGGGCGCGGCTTTATTGCCCTGTTTGTTGCCGACATCAGCTTGGTGGCCATCTTTATCAACATTTTCACCAGCAGTAGTGTTTCGTACTACAGCTCGCGCCTCGGCATTAATGCGCTTCTCGCCCCTGCCTACCTCTGGAGTTTTGTAGTTTCTACCGTTGTTGCTATTGTTTTTATGTTCACAAAAAACAGTACTATAGCACTTTTTTTTCTTACTATAAGCTCCTTATCGGGGTTGCTTGCCTTTCATAATGCCTTATTTATAGGGCTACAAAAAATAAAGCCCTACAATATTATAACGGTTCTTCAGCCGCTTCTGCTTATCATTTTTATGATAACCTTACACGTCACCACCTCACTTTCGTATTACTCGTACTTTATAGCGCAAATTGGCGCTATCGCAATTTTATTAACGTATGCTTGGAGGATCTCTCAAAAGGAGATGGTAAATCCATTTCGGTCATTCTCATTAGAAAACGCAAAGCAGCTATTTCTCTTTGGTTGGAAGACGGAGCTTAGTAATTTCTTACAATTTCTTAACTATCGCATTGCATTTTATGCTTTGGCATTTTACTTAGGCGAAGCGTCGGTGGGTATTTTTTCGGTGGGGGTGGCTATTTCGGAGGCACTTTGGGTCTTCTCTCGGAGTATTTCGGTGGTACAATACTCTAAAATTTTACGCGAGGGAGACACCCTACCAGTTCGAAAAGAGATTATCCGCTCTTCGTTCCTAAGCGCAGCACTTACAATGGGGGCTGCTTCCGTTTTACTATTATTTCCTGCACCTCTCTTTTCTACCATTTTCGGACCAGAATTCACCCAGATAAAACCCATCTTAGCCGCCTTACTACCAGGAATCATCGCCATATCGGTGGGCAACCTTTTTGCCAATTACTTTTCTGCCATTCGAAATCTCAATATCTTAATTATAAAATCTACTATCGGAGTTATTCTTAACATCCTCTTTTTAATACTGTTACTAGAAAAACACCACCTATTTGCTGCATGTTACGCCGCATCTATTTCGTATACTATCACCTCTTTTGTCCTTATTATTTACTTTATTATTAAAAAAAGAACGAAAAAATAATAAAACAGGGTGATAGTTACAAAAAATTTGTTTAAATTTGCGGGTTGAAATTGTAACACCGATACATTAATAATATGAAGAGACTTATATCCTTTACCCTTTTAGCATCAATAGCTTGCTGTGTTTTGTTTTCTTGCAGTAAAGAAGCCGACATATATCAAACAGAATCAAAGCTTTGGAAGATTAGATACAACTCTGAAGTGCACACCGATAGTTTAGAAGCTGATGAAGTTTTTAACTACGACGACAAAGATGTGTTACTAAGTATCCAAACATTTTTTAATGAAGAAGAAGATGTTAACGAAGCATTATTCAATTTTGAATACAATAAAGATGGTACCGTAAGTAAAATTACCCATACATGGGAAGGGAATACAGAGGAGTTAGCTTTTTCGTACAACGACCAATTGCTGTGGAGAATTTTATATACTATAGATGGAG
Organism: uncultured Lentimicrobiaceae bacterium; assembly: GCA_964371885.1. Classification (GTDB taxonomy): domain Bacteria; phylum Bacteroidota; class Bacteroidia; order Bacteroidales; family WCHB1-69; genus CAYJOY01. Next base: position 4,048 of record CAYJOY010000201.1, read on the forward strand.
CTACTCGCATGGAGACCGTGCTTACCCGTTCTTTAGATGAGAAAGAGAAGCATCTTTCCAAAATTAAACAAATTAAAGAGTATTACGACGAGGAGTTTTATCGTCAGTTTTATTTAGAGGAAGCGGCTGCGCCATTGTTCCGTAGATTTATGAATGTGCCTACTCTTCCTGAGAAATTATCTACCTACAAAACAGCTAGTTTTGTATTAAAGAGAGTGGTTGATGTTACCTACACTGGCAATAACATTACCAGAACCGACGAGAATGTTACCATTGAAGGCTCGTTAGAGTATATTCAAAGTAGAACTGTTGTAACCTACGATTACGACATGACTTTAAACCCATTCTATGGACTATCGATAGCCTACGGACAATACTTAGGTTACTCCGAGAACAACTGTACTTACCGTTACCTAGTTATCGATGAGTATGTAGCTTCTGAAGGTAGATGGCAGAACCTTGAACGCATCGAAGAGAAAAATTCTTACTCTAATTTTACCGAAACTGGTTTCCCACAACGCA
>CAYJOY010000202.1:0-4490 GCA_964371885.1 uncultured Lentimicrobiaceae bacterium
CAACTCTTTTACTCCTTGATCGGCCAGTGTTTTAGCCTCTGTAACAAGATGCTCAATCGGCTTCGATATTTGTTTCCCTCTAATTAACGGGATGGCACAAAAAGAGCACTGGCGGTCGCATCCCTCCGATACTTTTAAGTAGGCGTAATGTTTGGGGGTAGAGAGGAGGCGCGGGGTAGAAAGGAGCAAGTCGAACTCGGTCTGTTCAAGCATCATATTTATCTCATCGAAGCGAAAAAAACCATCTACTTCTGGCATCATTTCTATTAGGTCATTTTTATATCGCTGTGAAAGGCAGCCTACAACAAATATCTTTTTCACCTGACGTTTTGCTTTACGTTGCACTTGTATAAAAATCTCATCTATCGATTCTTCGCGAGCATCGTGAATAAAACTACAAGTATTTAACACTACCACGTCGGATTTTTGCGTGCTATTGAATAAAATTGCATGACCTTTTGCTTTGTATTGTGCTGCTATTACTTCCGAGTCGACGGTATTTTTGGAGCAACCTAAAGTAATGAAATTTACAATCATGATGTGATATTTAAAAAAAATAAAACGAATATTTCTTGATGTTATTTTTGAATAGAAAAAAGAGCCACCGTTAATAAGGCAGCTCTTTGTTTCGGTTTTAAATAATACTAAAACTGCGTGTTTTCGATATTATTTATTTTGATTTTTCTTTCCTAATAAGTCAAATGCTAATGGAGTAGAAACGAAGATACCTGAATATGTACCTACCATAATACCTACAGTCATTGCGAAGATGAAACCTCTAATAACTTCACCACCGAAGATAAAGATAGCTAATAATACTACGAAAGTAGAACCAGCTGTATTAACGGTACGACCTAATGTGCTATTGATAGCAGTGTTGAAGTTGATATATGTTTCGCGTTTTGGATATAGCGATAAGTTTTCGCGAACACGGTCAAAAATAATTACCACGTTGTTGATTGAATACCCTATTACTGTTAGGATTGCTGCAATGAACGATTGATCAACTTCCATTGAGAAAGGCATAATTTGGTGGAATAGAGAGAAACATCCTATAGTAATGAACGCATCGTGTGCAAGGGCAATTACCCCTGTCATACCAAATTGCCAGTTTCTAAAACGGATAGCGATATAGATGAATATTAAGACTAACGAGATAATTACTGCCCAAACTGCGTCGGTTAACAATTCTCTTGCGATGGTAGGTTGTACTTTTTGTACACTTTGGATACCTCTTGGGTCAACTTGTGCAGCAAATTGATCGTAAGTAATTTCACCAGATACGTAGAAACCTTTCACAGCTTCATATAACATTTGTGTAATTTCAGCATCTACAGAAGCGCTTTCATCGTTAATTTTATAGTTAGTACTAATTCTCACTTGGTTATTACCACCGAAAGTTTTCACCTCTGGATTTCCTCCAAAGTTTTCAGCTACTGCTGTACGTACTTCGTTAGTTTTCACTTCATTATCGAAACGAACTACATAGTTTCTACCTCCTGTAAAGTCGATACCTGGGTTTAGGCCTTGCACTGCGAAAGAAACCACCATAACAAGGATAGCTACACCAGAAATGCCGTAGAATAATTTTCTTTTTGCTAAGAAATCGTAGTTTGCATTTGCGAAAGCGTTAATGGTAAGTTTATTTCCAAATTCGTAGTTAACACGTTTGGTAATTCCTCTTTCAAAAACTAATCTTGAGATAAAGATAGCTGTGAATAACGATGATAAGATACCGATAATAAGCGTAGTTGCAAAACCTTGGATTGGGCCTGAACCGAATAAGAAAAGTACGATTGCTGTAATTAAAGTGGTAACGTTACCATCGATGATAGCAGAGTATGCATTTTTGAAACCTTCGTCAACGGCCATTCTTACCCCTTTACCTGCGCGAATTTCTTCACGGATACGTTCGAATATAAGCACGTTAGCATCTACTGCCATACCTAGTGTAAGTACAATACCAGCAATACCAGGTAATGTTAACACTGCACCTAACGATGCTAATACACCTACAATGAAGAATATGTTAGTAAATAATGCAATATCGGCAACAAAACCTGCACGTCCGTAATATAAGAACATATAGATTAATACTAATACGAATGCTAATACAAATGATAGTAATCCTGAACGGATAGACTCTTTACCTAATGTTGGTCCTACTACTTCTGACTGTACAATGTTTACTTTTGCTTCGAGGTTACCCGAGTTAAGTACTGTTGCTAAATCTTTTGCCTCTTCAATGGTGAAGTTTCCTGAGATTTCTGAGTTTCCATTAGGAATTTCGCTATTAATACCTGGGTAAGAGTAAACGAAGTTATCGAGAACGATAGCAATAAACGTTCTTTTTGTTTGGTTTTCAACTGCTGCTCTTGTAATATTTCTCCAAGATTCAGCTGCCGCAGCCTCCATCGACATAGTTACTACAGTACCACCGTGTTGGTCTACATCTTGACGTGCTGATTGTACAACGCGTGCACCTTCTATAGTTTCAGAGCTTAATTTTGGTCCTACTCTGTCGTTATTTCTTTTTAGAGGGATTAAAGGGTAAGCGTTATTTTCAGGAGCACCCCACATGAATACGAGGTTTCTATCGCCCATTATGCGGGTAATATTTACCAACATTTGGTCAATTTCTTTCATATCTGCCTCTCTAAAGAAAGCAATGGCAATACCGTCGGCCGCTTCTGGAACTGCTTTTGCTAAAACGGCTCCTGTTACTTCTTCTTCAATTTCTTGTTCTAATACGTTAGTTGTAGAATCGGTAGTTGCATCAGCTACTGTATTAGTATCTGCTGCTTGTCTTTCATAATTTCTTTTTGCATCAAGTTCTCTTGCTAATTGTGCATCGGCCATTGCAAAGCGTTCGTGAATACCACGTCCAGCTACTACATCGTTATATACTTCCCAAAACTCTAATTTTGCGGTGCTTTTTAAAAGGTCGGTAACGCGTTCTGGTTCTTTAACACCTGGTAATTCTACTAATATACGGCTTCCTTGAAGGCGTTGAATGTTAGGTTGTGCCACACCAAAACGGTCGATACGAGTTCTTAAAATTTTGAATGTTCTGTCAATAATTTCGTCAGATTCTGTTCTGAGAGCTGCAACAACTTCGTCGTCAGATGGGTTATTAAGACCAAGACGATCTGAGAAGTAAGTTTTCAACAATGCGTTTTCCATTCCTAACGCTACTTTTTGTTCGTTGAAATTTTTCACGAAAAGGTCTAAATAATCGCCATGAGTAGCATCGTACTCTGTAGTTGCATTTTCGAAAGCAGCTATGAACAATTTATCATCGTCCATTTCTGTTAAACTTCTTAGCACGTCTGGATACGAAATTTCTAAGGTAACGTTCATCCCCCCTTTAAGGTCGAGACCTAAGTTAACCTCTTTATATTTACATTGTTTGAAGGTATGTCCTAAGAAAACAACCTCATCGTTTTTTGTAGCTAAATAATGAGTAGTACGAGCAGAGATAACAGAATCTCTCAAGTATTGCTCTTGCATTACGTCGCCACCTGCTTGTTTTACTACTTCTTCAATAATGGCCGAGTCGTTAGCAAACGCGGCAGCATCTTTATTAATCTTCCAAGTTACAAATGAGAAAGACAAGCAATACAAGCAAGTTAATGCAATTAGTATTGAAAAAAACAGAAATAAACCTTTGTTACGCATTTTAAATTTTTTAATTTTTTAGTTATTAATATCTTATGTTACTTTTATACCTGTTGAAATAAGCGTGCAAATATACACTTTTTTTTTAATGTTACTTTAATAAATATAAAGGTGTTCATTTTATTGATTTTTAAGAAAAAAAAGGGAGTTATAAAAGGGGAAATTTCACTACAAAGAAAGGGGTTTTCATCTATTTACCCAAAAAAATCGGGACGAATAAAAATCTTTAAAAATATCTATCAAAACCGAGACAATGTTGAGCAGTTTTGGTGTTTTGGTTACGTTTAGCCCCCTTTTTTTAGTAATAAATTCTGAATATCCTTCACTACTTGCGATCCTAGGACGAATGCACCACCCAAATAGAGGGTGCCCCCTATTAGGATTTGTATGGCAAAGGTGATATAGATATTGAATGGGGAGAAATGGGTAAATAGTAGCACAGCAATTACCATGAGTATTGCGAGGGAGAGGTATGGAAAAATATCTTTCAGATGAGCTACTAGTGTATATTTCATATATCTTTCTAACATCAACATTGCATACAAGTAACCGACGGTGTTAGCAATAAGGAAACCCCAAAGCATCATCTCGATAGTGTTATTCATTAAAAGCAGTAACGCAACTATTGCACTATTGCGAACGAGGGTAATGTGTAAACTTTTCTTTGGATAACCCAACGCCACTATGGTATTATTTGCCAAACTAAAAAATGGGAGTATGGCGCCCGACAATAATAATATTCTAAAATAAGGGAGCATCGGCATCCATTTATCTGTTATTACAACAGTTATAAAAGAGGGAGCTACAGCAAA
>CAYJOY010000203.1:0-4447 GCA_964371885.1 uncultured Lentimicrobiaceae bacterium
AAACCTACATCTAGCTGATGATACATTGAGGATAATAGCGAATCGTTAAGTTGGCGAAAGAAGGTGCCACTACCCCCGCGCATGGCAATATTATCGACCGCAACACCATTGTTCCCATCTAAAAAGAGACCGTACACTTGTGCATCGCCCTCTAATGATAATGCGATTCTGTGAGTAGGTTCGGGCAAATTCCATGTTACGAATTGCAATCCTGCACTATCTAATATTTTCTGCACGGTTGTATCACTTTCTCTATCGGTGAGTGCAAGTAGCAACGTATCGCTCTGCTGCGACAACAAAATAGAGACTTTATTAAAAAGGTTGTTGCTCCATCTCCGCGAAGCGGTACCATAAAAAGTAGCCTTGCCTGTAGTGGCAAACATCTTAGCCATAATGCCAACGTCTCCTTTGGCTTCTCTACTTCCATCGCCATATAAGGCATACTGGGAGAAATTCCCCTCAAAGCTTTGCGATACAGTAGCTGTTGGTACCGATTGCACCAGCGGCAATAATCCTACACCCATTCCCCCAAATTGCGATTGAAAAAATATACGCAAACTGAATGAAAATCTATCGAGTTCAATCTGAGAATCGCCATAATGGAGGATACGCAACGTTGTATTAGAGGCTTGGGCTTGCTCTGCCGACTTAAAAAATGGATCGAAGTAGGAAAAATCGTCGTTAGGATAATAAAAATGAGAGGGCATCTCCAACGTTTTTCTATAGTAGGTCATGGTATCGTGTCGCACCGCCATTAACGAATCGGCAGCACGTTTTTCCTCCTTATATTCCTCTACAATAGCCACCGGATCTATTACGACCTCCTCTTCTTCCTTCGGCGAAAATTGCTCCCACGTAGGGAAACGTAACGTTAACGCACCCACTGACACCCCTTTTTTAGGATAAAAATAAGAGAGAACTGTAAGTAAAAAAATAACGGTTACTATAAATAGAAGGACTTTCTTTGCTGACATGGGTATACTATTCTGTATCTTTTTCGAATCGGAAACCCAATCTTTTAGCTGTTTTTAGCGTCATAACTTGCTCTTTTAAGTAAAGAATATCGCTCACATTAATCTCCTTAAACATATTAAAATCGGGAAGTAAAAGGTCAAAGTTAAGGGTATACTTAATGGCTAATGTCATGATTTCTAACGCCGTTTCTTTCGAAAACTCATTTTGAGTAAAATTATTCAATATTTGCGATATCTCTTTCTTTCCCTCTACAAAGTAATGCCCATCCTTGTTGATAAGAATCCGGCCAATCATATAGCCAGAGTCGTTCATTCTTTTATTCTCTAGCGAATTTGCTAGAAAATTATAAATAAGGATCATCCCACAATAGGAGCGTTCTCTATCTTCTTTAATATAAGGCGAGCGCATCACTTCATGGTTGCGCGAAAATTCAAAAACATCGGGTGGCATCACAAAAACGAGAACATCATCGTTAAACTGCATCTCAAAAAACGAATCATTCGACTGGGTAAAACAGACATTATTCTTTAATGCCTCTTCTGTGGTATTTTCTTTCAAAAAGGTCTCTATATCTTGAGCAACCTCCGTAAAGGATAACATTGCTTTTTGGGTGTTTCCCTCTACCTTTTTTAATAGGTTCGACTTTCTTATTAGGTTATGTAACAGTTCTTCGTTCATTATTAATTAATTATTTATTATTCAAATTATTAGTATTCATTATTTTCTTGCTATTTATAGTTTTTAAAGTGAATAATGGGGTGGCAATCTTTCAAGAAAATATCGAGTTGTTGTTGTGAAATGGGTTCGGGATAGGTCATAATATGGAGCGGTAAAAAGTCATGTTCTGGGCGATAAGGGGGTTGTTGATATGGGAGTAGCGAGAGGTGAAACCCGAATCGTTGATAGAAAGCAATCCTTCGTCTTTGCATCTCCTCCTCTGGAATCTCCACTTCCAATATTACTTGTTTAGCATCCTCATTCATAAACATGGTAAGAGCTCTTTCTCCCAACTTTTGCCCTCGCAATTCGGGAAGAATCGCAAAGTGTTCAATATAACGAAAACTTGGCAGGTCCCACCAATACATTATCCCCACAAATTGATCATTCTCTTTTATCGCTTCAGCATGAAATTGCTCGCACAATAAGGTAGCTGCATGATAATCGGAAGGACGGCGCTCTAACAAAGGAAATGCACTCAAATAGAGATTATTAGCATCTTCAAATAATAGATGATCGGGGTGATTTATTTTTTCTCGTTTCAACATTTCAACTCTAAAGCATTAGTTATTCGTATTATGAAAAACACTTAAAATTTAAGCGCGCAAATATACGATTTTTTCAAACACTCGAAACACAACAATACCCTTTAGCATTTATTCGCTTAAAAGTGAACATTGCGTTATATAGTTTCGATTTTAAAATAAGTTGCAAAGCTTACTATATATGTAAAATTTTTGTGTATCTTTGCGCGCTCAAAAACAAAAAATATAAATTTATATAAATCAAACATTTAACCAATAATGAAAGTTTATCAAACCAAAGAAATTAGAAATGTTGCCCTTATTGGAGGAAACCGCGTAGGAAAAACCACTATGGCAGAGGCGATGGCATTTCACGGAGGCGTTATTAGTAGACGCGGATCTGTAGACGACAAAAACACGATTTCTGACTACCGCGAAGTGGAGTTAGAAAGACAACAATCTATCATGTCGACAGTTATGTATTCAGAGTACGCTGGTTGCAAATACAACATGATTGACTGCCCAGGTTTTGACGACTTTATTGGTGAAGTAATTGGTTCGCTAAGAGTAGCTGATACTGCTTTAATGGTTATCAACTCTCAAAATGGTGTTGACGTAGGTGCTGAAATTCAATGGCGTTGGACTAAAAAAATGAACAAGCCTGTTGTTTTTGTTGTTAACCAACTCGACCATGAAAAAGCCAACTTCGACGAAACTATTCGCCAACTAAAACAATACTTTGGTGGTAGCGTAATGCCATTCCAATATCCAGTTAACGCTGGTTTTGGTTTTGATGCAGTGATCGATTTGCTTCAAATGAAAATGTTAAAATTCCCTGCAGGTGGTGGAAAAACTATCGTGGAAGAGATTCCTGCAAGCGAAAAAGAGAAAGCAGAAGAGATGTACAACGCATTAGTAGAAGCTGCTGCTGAAAATGATGAAGCTTTAATGGATAAATTCTTCGAAGAGGGAACACTTACCGAGGAAGAAATTGCACGTGGTTTAAAATTGGGTATCATCAGCCGTGGTACTTTCCCTGTAGTTTGTGTAGCTTCTAAAACCGACCAAGGGATTGACCGTTTATTAGACATTATTAAAGCTAGCTGTCCTGCTCCAGACGAAACAGAAGGTGTAGAAACAGTAGGTGGAAAAACTTTAACTTGTAAAGTTACAGATCCTGCTACCGCTTTTATCTTTAAAACAACCATCGAGCAACACTTAGGCGAGGTTTCGTTTATGAAAGTTTATGGTGGAGAAATTAGCGAAGCCATGGATTTGGTTAACCCTACCACTAACAACAAAGAACGTATCTCTCAATTACTATGCATTGCAGGTAAAAACAGAGAAAAAATTGAAAAAGCAGTAGCTGGCGACATCATTGCTACCATTAAACTAAAAGGGTCGCAAACCTCTCACAGTTTAGTAAAATCGGGCGACGATTCTGTTGTTCCTACTGTATATCCAGATCCTAAATTCCGCACAGCTGTTCGCGCTAAAAACAGTTCCGATGACGAAAAACTAGGAACTATCTTAAATGAATTCAAAAAAACTGACCAAACTTTCTTAGGAGAGCAATCGAAAGAGTTAAAACAAATGATTATCTCTGGTCAGGGTGAGCAACACTTGAATATCATTAAATGGATGATAGAAAAAATTAACAAAATTGAGATCGAATTCTACGCTCCAAAAATACCTTATCGCGAAACTATCACTAAATCGGCAGAAGCGATGTACCGTCACAAAAAACAATCGGGTGGTGCGGGACAATTTGGCGAGGTTCACATGTATGTAGAAGCTTACTACGAAGGAATGCCAAACCAATCGAAATACCCAGTTCGTGGAACCGACTCTTACGACTTACCATGGGGTGGTAAACTCATCTTCAACAACTGTATCGTGGGTGGTGCTATCGACGCTCGTTTCTTACCTGCCATCTTAAAAGGTATTAACGAAAAAATGGAAGAAGGCCCACTTACTGGTTCTTACGCTCGCGACATCGTTATTAATATTTATGATGGTAAAATGCACGCCGTAGATTCAAACGAGATGGCTTTCAAATTAGCAGGGAGAAACGCTTTCCGCGAAGCTTTCAAAAATGCAGGTCCTAAAATCTTAGAGCCTGTTTATGATGTAGATATATTTGTACCTTCTGATAGAATGGGTGATGTTATGAGCGTGATTACAGGACGTAGAGGTATTGTAATGGGCATGGATAGCGAAGTCGAATTCCA
>CAYJOY010000204.1:0-4411 GCA_964371885.1 uncultured Lentimicrobiaceae bacterium
AAATCGTAAATAAATGGTAACGAAAATGTAGTTACCATGGGGGTAGTGTCGTTCCCATCGGTAGGTGGGATAACCTCCCCCTCGCTTTCGTTAGTTAGTAATGATGATACAGCCTGAAATGTATTAGCATTTGAATGCCAGCTGTTTAAAAGAATGAAAAAAGTTAAAAAAAAAGCAGTATATTTTCTCATAATGAATAATTTTTCTCTATTTGGTAACCCATAAGCAGGGATTTTAACAACTGGCAAAGATATGAAAAAAAATAGAATAGTGGCTTCTTTCTCTAAGCCGACAATGCGTGCTTTTTTGCCTACTGGCTCTCCATATTGTCTAAAACCCATTGTGCATCGTGCCATGCCGCTTTGTTTACAGAAATATTGTTTTCAATAGCCTTTTGCTCAATGTTTTTCATCCATTCGCCATCACGCTTAATCTTATGGAAATAAAATAGCGTGCGCCAAAATCGGTACATCCAACTGTAATTTCCTATTTGAATACTTCTTGTTACAGGAGGCCAATAATCGGAGAGCACGAATGTACTCGGAATCATACGCTCCCCAGTTAAAGAAAAGGAAACCATCTTCTCTGTTCCAATGTATCGTACATTCCCATAGTGAAAAATACCCCGTTGTTGCAATGTATCACTGTTTAACGTAATTGAACCCGTCGAATCGCTCAAAACCGAAATGCTAAAATTCTTATTAGTAGCGTATTGTACACAAAACAAGCTGTCTACAAATAAATCGTCCCTTTTTTCTGGAAGCTGATTCCCGCAACATTTTGCCACCATTAATAACGTAGACCCTGTTTTGGAGGCTTGGTAGTTAAATAGAAATCCCACCAGTTCATCAGAATCTTTATATTGTTGATATAGATTGTCGTATGAGGTTTCTACCCGTAGGTCGCGCCCTAGTTTTTGAGAAAAATATCGCGTGGCAGAAAAATCTTGTACAATGCCCCATCCTAATTGCGAAGAGGTGAGGTAAAAATCTTTAGCATACAACACTGTAATCGCATCAAAGTGATGAGGTGTAATCTCTTTTACTGCCTCAAAACGTTTTTTTGAAATTGATAAATCTTTGGATATTTGTTCGTTAACATATTGTGTAAACAGCGCGGTAATGGCTAAAATAGACCCCATTATATAATTGTAGATACCCAATTTTTTCTCGTTTTTAGAGAAGTGTACCACCCCAAAAAGATATAAAAAGAGAAATAAAGCAACTACAGCAAAAAAGCCAAACGAAGTGCTTACGTAGGTGTAGAATAGATTCGTATTGTATTTATTGCTAATAACTAACAGAAAGTGAGGCATTGCAATAAAAATGGCACTAATAGCAATATAAGTAAGTAGCTGTTTCTTAGTTCTGTTAATGGTTATTCTAGATGCAAACAGAGCGAAGAGTAATCCCACTAAAACGGCCTTAACGTATGCTCCCGTGCTTAAGCTAAAAATAGAAAAACCAGCACTAGTTTGTAACGATTGTTGGTACACAAACGATTTGTACTCCATTACATTAGCCCATGGTAAACTTCCAATCGACATGGCCAATAGGTTATAAATAGCGTTGAAAATACTAACTTGACTTACCGAGTTGCCATCGTAGTTGCCAGCATGCGCGTGCCCATATAGCAGATAAATGATGAGGTATAGAAAACAGAAAAACAGGTAAGGTCCAAACTCTTTCATGAAAGCTATGATAGCTGGTTTCTTAAATTTTAATAACGATTTAATAGAATGACGATCTATAACTAATAGGAAAAATAATAGATAGTAAGTGAGATAAGTTTCGTAAAATATAGTAGTTATGAAAAATAAGGAGGCAGACGAAATGAGGTAACTGTAATGGTTGTTTTTGAAATAGTTTAACAATAAAATGAGCGCACTTAAGCAGAGTATAAATGAAAACGTGAAGTAGAATGGATAGGAGGTAAATGCTGAATGAGAATGGTTGATAGAGAAAATAGCGAGCAACAGTAATCCCCCCATTTGGGTAAATGTTTTGTTTTGCGTAAGTTTTTGTAAAAATACAAAAAGAAGTGCGAAGGAGAGCAGCAAGGGGAGGATAGTAACGGTATAATAATAGATGGGGTTATCTATAATATATGGTATCGAGTAAAAATATTTGGTTATGAGAAAGTAGAAGCGCCCTGTTCGTTCGGCATAATGTGTCGCATCGGGGAGCCAATTGTTAATGTTGGTGGCAGTGGTGAAAAACTCGAAATCGTCGGCTGTAGTAAACCCTATATTGAGTATGGGTAAAAAAGTAATAGCAGCCAATAATGCAAGCAATGTGTATATAAACCAGTCTGTTAAATTCTTTCTGTTTTTCATTAAAACCTCTATTAAACCATTATAAATAACAACTACTATATAGTTTTACTGTTTTTTTTTCTTCTTTTTCTCTTTATCTCTCTCTCCAAAAGTAAAGCCTAATTTCACCCCAAAAGTGAGAGTAAGCCATTGGTCAATATCAATAAAACTATGGTGGTAATTAAATTCGCGTGGCGATCCAAGACCGAGCCCTGCCCCAACAAAGCCATCAATTACAAATATATGCGAGCACCATTGGTACCCCACGGTTGCCATAACTGTGCCCATCGAGGAGTTAACACGGGTGCCCACTACCTCCTTCGAGTCGTAGTTAAAGGTGGTATATGCAAATTCAGGTCGCAAATAAAAGCCTTGCAAACTGTTGGTATTGAAAAGAATAAATTTATAGGCAACCCTAAATATAGCTCCGCTAGGGTTGTTTTTGTATTTGTCGTATCCCCACCCAATAACTCCAGCAGTAGCTTCAATAGATTGGTTGTTAAAAAGATAGCGCTCGTAACTCAGTTTGGTAGAGCCTGTAAACCAACTTAAGAACGTAACCTTCAAAATATTCTTGTGAGGTTCTCTTGTCGGTTTTTTTATCGATTTCTTCTCTGTTTGTGCCATCCCGTTCATCGTTAAGAAGAGAATAGCCAACATCATAATAGTAGCGTTTTTTATCATGGCGCGAAAGTAGTGAAAATAATGATACAAGCGAGATGCTTTTTTCCTCTTTTATCTAATGGTTAAACAATGTAGGGGACTTCTAAAAATTGCTTTGCCCAGATTTGAGATGAGATATTGAGTAGATTTTTCTCATTTTTTGAAGAGCATAGCGTGCTATGTGATGATAAAAATGGGGAAAAGATGCCAATATATCGCTCATAGATGGGTAAAACAGAGATTCTTTTCTCCATATAAATATTGTTATAAAATCGATGGGGAATTATTAGAAGTCCCCTGTATCAGTTCTCATGAGTTGTTCGCTATTCAATGTTGCGGAGTGCCTCTAAAAGGAGTTCTACCCGAATGTCGGTGTTAAGCGGGCGCGCCTTGCTCATCGCTTCTGCTTCGCTTAACAGTTTGAGGGCAATGTCGGTTCTCCCTGCAATACACTCGTTAACCCCCTCTGTTACTTTTTGGTTGTATTGTTGTTGCAATGTGTCTAACGGAATGTTATCGTATTGTGTAGTAATCACCTCTTCAACCTCCTCTTTTTCGATGTTCGTTTGGTATTTTACCACTACCACTTTGGTGCTAACCGCCTGTTTTGCCCCAGTTATTACTACTTTAGGAGCGGCAACCGTGGTAACCACCACTGGCTTCTTTGCTTGAGGAACCGGCGCAGTAACCTCGTCAGATGGTGTGGTAACCTCAGGTTCTTTTTCAGCAATCGATGCTACTGTATCGTGAGGAGGGATTTGTTTTGTGGCCATATCCAAAATTTCCTTGCTAGGTGTAATAATAGTAATCGGTGCATGTGATGAGTCTAGGGTGTTGAGCGGCTGCAATGTGATCGCTTCGTAATTCTCAATCTCTTTTACTTCCTCTTTTACTTCCTCTATACGCTCCTCTTTCACCTCTTCGGACTCTACTTCTATCTCCCTTTTTGTTTCAGCAGGAGTAATGGTGAATGTGTAGGAGTCGCTTGCTTGTAACGACGTAGATTCTTCTGCTTCATCAGTCTCACTAACAGCGGTATCCCCCTCTTTGTTACTGTCTCCAGCAAAAGCGAGGATGTCTACCAACCCAATTTCGTTTTCAGCAATGGTGAGTTCTAATGGAATAAAAGTCATCTCTTCTTCTAAGCGCATTACTAATTCCTGATGATCGTTGAGGTAAACCTGCGCGTGCTCAAGAAACTGTTGCTCAATCTCTTTGTTGCCACGTTGTTTGGCAATAGAGGCAATTACTAGGTATGATTCATAAATCCCTTTTTGCGATTTCAAAATGCCATGGTAATAGTCATCGTTGCAATAGTTGGAAGGCATGTTATGGCAGAAATCTTCTAAAAATTGGAACATTTCTAATGCCTCGGCAGCTCTATTGTTTTTTACTAAAGAATCGCCGGCACTATATAATGTATTGTAGAATAGG
>CAYJOY010000205.1:0-2168 GCA_964371885.1 uncultured Lentimicrobiaceae bacterium
ATTAGATGTTGGCCCAGATAAAAGGATTTTTGTAGAGCGAAAAGTAACAAAAAAGACAGAACTTAAAGTAGGAAATTATGAAACCACTGTTACTATCGATATTACATTGAAAAATAACAACGCCGTACAAACCGTAGAGGCAATACTTCAAGATCAGATTCCAAGAAGCGATGTGGAAACCATTAAAATTCTATCCTATAATATAGCTGGAGGAAAGTTAAACGATAAAACAGGGTTGGTTACCTGGGATAAAATATCGTTAGCACCGCAAGAGAGTAAGAAAGTAACCATATTCTATACGGTCCGTTATCCTAGATACATGGAGTTGTATTTAGATTAATGGCTGTTTTTATACTGTCTTACTTCTATTTTGGTGAAAGTGATAAGAAAATGTGATTAACCCTACCGTAACAACATAATGTTCCCGGTGTAAACCAGCGTTTTTCCGCTCGCCGTCATAATGGTAGCCTTGTACACATAGCTACCAGTTGGTGCCATTTCGCCATTTATGCCTCTTCCATCCCAAGCCTCTTCTGCACTATTCGATTGGAAAAGCATGCCGCCCCACCTATCAAAAATTATGATACTGAAAGATTGGAGTTCACTAAATGATCCTACCGCCTTAAAATAGTCGTTCAACCCATCGTGGTTGGGGGTAAATGATGAGGGGAAATAGATATAGGGACGCGATGCTATTTGGATATCCTCTTGATAAATAGCGGTGCATTCATTGAGAGTGGAAACCGTTAATGTAATGGTGTAGGTGCCAACTTCTGAATATAGGTGCGTGGGACTATATTCTTGCGGGATGTTTATAGGAAGTAAGGAGAGCGTATCCCCAAAATCCCATTCGAAAGTATAACCATCTTCATTAGGTGTTAGATTGCTGAAGAATACCTCCCCGTCATTTTCTTCAATGTATTGAAAAACAGGGCTAGGGATAAACATAGCATTAGGAAGAGCCTCCACTGTAATATGTATAGAATCATGAACATAACAAGAAGGATCGTCGTGCGAATGTGCAGTAACAGTATAAAGTTGGTTTTCGTTAGGTATCGTTATTTGGAAATTTTCACTATTATTAGGGAATTGATTCCATTGGAATGTTGGAGCATCTGTTATTATTGTGAGTAGCATCTCCTCTCCTTCACATATTGATGTATCAGAAGCTATTAACGATAGGGTAGGGGGTAGATCGATAGTAGCGTGTAATGTAACAACACTGTCGCACCCTTCAGCAGTAGTGAGTGTAAATTCATAACTTCCTGTTGTAGTAATCATTTGGTTGTTGAAAGGGAACGAGTCGCAGGTGAAAACGGTTACCTCTTCTTCAGAGCCCTCATTAATAGTAAGATGTAGCGTAATGGTGCTATCGCATTGATGTTGATTTTGGTAAAGATGCTGATAAGTGCCAGAAATAGTGTAAAATTCATTGTAATAGAAAAAAGTGTCGCACGAAGTTTCGTGAACCTCTATTGTCGATGACGAATTAATAGTAAGATCCAATGTAACCACACTGTCGCAGCCATACTCATTCTGGAAGGTGTATTCGTAAATGCCCGTTTCTGTTAAGTTTTCATTGTTGTAAATGAAAAAATCGCAGGCGGTTTCTGTAATTTCTGTGTGCGACGATGGATTAATAGTAAGATCTAATGTAACTATGCTGTCGCACCCAACTTGGTTTTGTAGGTTAAATTGATAAATTCCCGACGCTGTATATGTCTCATTTTCATGTATAAATATATCGCATGCAGTTGCAGTTATAGTCGTTGGAGGTGGTGCTGCTACAGCTGTAATGTAGTTTTCTATTGTTATTGAATCTGTACAAAAGTTGTGGTTCGTTATTGTAAGTTTCACATCGTAGGTGCTAGGGTCTGTAATTTCAAACGAAGGGGCAGCTTCTGTAGAAGTGTGAGCGGTAATACCCTCCTCTGTAATAATTTCCCAAAAGTAGGTAGCATTAGCGAGATTTCCCTCTGTAAGGTTTTCCATCTGAACGGTAAAGGGAGGACAAAATAAGGTGATGTCGGCTTCGAATTCGGGAGTTAAAGGAAGAATGGTTGCGACGAAAATAGTGTCATAACCACTACAAGTAAAAGTGTTGGCATTGTTGCTGATAGAGCTTATTACTGAGTAGGTTCCCATATTATTAACCGTGATACTGTTGC
>CAYJOY010000205.1:2178-4401 GCA_964371885.1 uncultured Lentimicrobiaceae bacterium
TTAAGCTCTATGGTTTCGCCGTGGCACATTAATACGGTGTCGCTATTGGGGGTTATGTTGGGAATAGGTAGGTTGATGATGTTCATTCCAAAATCTTCACTATATTCACAGCCATATTCATCGGTAACAGTAAAGGTGTATTCGCTCTCATTCCCCTCTACTGCTGTAATTATTGCATCGTAGTTCGATACTGCCAAAGTGCTATCACTTTCCCAAGTTACCGTGTCAATATCTACACTATACTCCCAAGTGGCAGGGAGTAGATCGGGGTTAAGTGCTATTTCCCAGCCAAATATATAGCCATTGTCGCTGGTAAGGTGGTCGCAAACTACAATAGTCCAAGCTCCGTTTAACGGACAACCAATAAGGTTGTCGAATGTTTCGTAAGGGCCATAATATACGCCATCTTCCCCTAGTTCGTCTGGGCTGGCTTGTAACGTATTGCCTCCAGCAGTGCACCCATCTTCTTCGTAATTGTATCCCTCTGTAGGACCATTGCTACCAAAGCACTCATCACCATCTTGAGTGAACGTGTACTTATACGCCGCGCCTGCTGTTAAATAGCAATCGTTAGAGGAGGAGGGGTCGGGTGCGTGCCCTAGGTGTGTGCCACTACCAGCGGATGAACAGCTATTGATGATGGTTCCCGTGGGGTCGTATCCAATAAAATCATCTGTGTCTTGAGCCTTTAGGGCAGTAGCTTGCCCATTAGGGCACTCTATTCTCATCGATAAATCACCCAAATAAGAGTGCTCCATCCACAACGATATTCCTAGTAGGTCGTTAGTGTTTTGTAAGGTTTGCCCTTCATCAAAGCTGTTAAAAACTAATGCGGTCTCATAGCAAATGCCCCCACCATCGGGTAAAAAAACGGTGTCGCCACGCGAAAGTGAGGTTTCAGTCCTGCTACTACTCGGAATTATATATATATGATCGCTACTGTCTAACCCTAGGGTAACTACCCTTTGGTCGCCACTGCAAATATCTTCTGAAATGTTCATTTCGCTGATGGGGTTGTCGGCAACACGCACTCTCCCTTTTACGATGTTAGAAGAGTAACATCCGTTATTGTCGATGGCGTATGCGGAATAATCCCACCCTCTCGCCTCATCAAAACAGCGCGTTACTGTTACACTATCGGTAATAGTATGGGTGTTAAAATGCCATATAATCTCACTATTGGAAGCAGTTTGTAGGTACGAATCGTTATTGTTAGGAAAAGTGAAATCGAGTTCAAAAGTGAGACATTCATCTTTACAAAGGTTGAGATATGGAATATCTTCCTCTATCACTATTTCATTTTCTAATGCTTCTGTTAATGCAATAGTGAAGTTCTGACAGGGTGCCCTGCAGCCTACGTTAGCTACCCAACCAGCTTCGGGGGTATTGTTGTCAGAGGTGAACTCTATATGTAACGCCCTTGTTGGGTTGTCGGTAGAGGCGGTAATTTCAAGGCCAAGAGGTATAATAAAATCGTTGTAAATGGCTATTAATTGAGCGGTATTGCTATTGCCGTCGTAAATGGTTACACTAGCCCCTGCCGCCAGAGCAAAACTGGTAAACTCAATACTTACCGCATTGCCCGCAATAGCCGGATAGAAAGTGATAGAAGAAGATTGATTAGTGCCATGCGTCCCATTAGCACCTCCCTGGTCCATGAAAATGGTATTACAAGTAGTTACACTGTCGGTTCCATTGCCCAACGGCATTAAAGTTTGCCCGTTGGCATAGTGGAAAACAGAGAATAGTATTGTGGAAAATAAACCAATTTTAAATAGTAAAAATCTTATCATACATAACGATTTGGTGATTTTTTATTTCGAAAATATAGAACTCCCACACTCCTTCTTCTTACATAGCACAATTTATTAATACTACCTTTTACAGAGCTATATCTCGCTGGCAAAATTACTTAAAAAATTGATGCAAAAAGAGATTAAATGTTTTTTTTTTACAAAAATTTTATCGCTTGTTCTTATACCAAAAAAAGCCAATAGCAATTGGCTATTGGCTTTTTAGAGTTACATGCTGAGCCTCTCTCAAAAGCGAGCGACTCGGTAGCAGATATTATTTCAATCTATCTTTTAAAGCGGGTACAATTTTGTTCACATCGCCTACAATACCTAGGTCGGCAATTTGGAATATGGGCGAGAATTTATCTTTGTTTATAGCAATGATATATTCCGACTCTTCCATTCCAGCTACGTGTTGAATAGCACCCGA
>CAYJOY010000206.1:0-1698 GCA_964371885.1 uncultured Lentimicrobiaceae bacterium
AAATCGGGCGGTGGAGCTGCGCGTGGCGAAAAGCATAGCTCTTCGTTTCAGGCCTTTGCCATCTCTTTGGCAAGTCGCGTAGGTACCGGCAACTTAGCGGGGGTTGCCACAGCCATCGTAATAGGTGGTCCTGGGGCGGTATTTTGGATGTGGGTAGTGGCATTAGTAGGCTCAGCAAGTGCCTTTGTTGAATCTACCTTGGCGCAGCTTTACAAAGTGCGCGATAAAGATGCCTTTGTGGGAGGCCCCGCTTACTACATGGAAAAGGGGATGAAGAAAAGATGGATGGGGGTGATCTTCGCCGTGCTTATCTCCATCACGTTTGGATTGGCCTTCAATACGGTGCAAAGCAACACCATTTGTGCGGCCATGCAGCAATCGTTTTCTATATCGCCATACCTTATGGGGATAGCACTTACACTACTAACCCTCGTCATCATTTTTGGAGGAGTTCACCGTGTTGCCAAGGTGAGTAGCGTTATTGTTCCTATTATGGCATTAGGATATATAGTGTTGGCATTCACTATTGTACTACTGAATTTGAAAGAGATACCAGCCGTTTTGAGCCTTATAATAGATAGTGCCTTTGGCTTTGAGCAAGCATTGGGCGGCGGCATGGGTGCCGCACTACTGCAAGGTATTAAAAGGGGGCTCTTTAGCAACGAGGCGGGCATGGGCTCTGCCCCCAATGCCGCCGCTACTGCCACCGTGGCACACCCTGTGCAACAAGGGTTAATACAAACATTAGGAGTGTTTGTCGATACTCTCTTAATATGCACCTGCACCGCCTTTATCATCCTGCTTAACCATGGAGCCATTACCCCGGGAAGCAACGGCATTGAAGTAACGCAGCAAGCACTCTCCGCCTCTATTGGCCCCGCAGGGAGCCTCTTTATTGCTATGGCTATTCTGTTTTTTGCCTTTAGTAGCATTATTGGTAACTATTATTATGGCGAAAGTAACATCAAGTTCATCACCAAAAAAGCCTGGGTATTACAATTTTACCGTGTTTTGGTGGGAAGCATGGTGATGGTAGGGGCATTAATGACCCTAGATTTGGCATGGAGCTTTGCCGATATTTTTATGGGGCTCATGACCCTTTGTAACTTGGTGGCACTCCTGTTTCTTGGTAAGCAAGCCTTTATATTGCTAAAAGATTACCAACAGCAAAAACGCGCCGGCATTAAAGCCCCAACCTTTCGTAAAAATGATGTGCAAGCGTTAAGAGATTTAGATATTGAAAGCTGGGAGAAGTAGGGGATTGTTTTGTTTGAATAAGAGTGCGTTATTCACCCAGTAAGGTAGATTGAATTAACCGTTTTAACGACAATTGTTCACTCACCACTTTGTTTTGCTGTACCGGACGATAGAATTTGGCGTACTTACATTTTGTTAACTTAATGGATAAATCGTCTAAATTACCAAGCACATTTAACCCAAGTCGGAACGGTAATGGACTTTTTACTACAGAAATATGATACTTAAATTGCATATCGAGGTTATGCTTTCCGCTGATGACCACTCTGTATTTGTCCATAACAACCGAAAAAGGGTATAGGTCCAACTCGTTTTTAAAAAGGGTCATTTCCACCGAGATACTATCTACTTTGTTTTCGGCTTTCTTGCTAAACAATAGTTTTTTAGAGATTTCGGAGAAGGTTTCGCCATCCATTAGCACAAGGTTTTGCCCATTGAGTG
>CAYJOY010000206.1:1708-4392 GCA_964371885.1 uncultured Lentimicrobiaceae bacterium
TGCTGCCACACCGCGCATTGTAGAGAGTTTGGGCTGGTAGGCACTGTCGAGATAGGTTTCTGCCACCACATGAAATTCCGCCTCCCCCTTAAAAGATCGGAGCATAGGAAGGAGCGTGTCTAATTCTGGCAGCATCCCTAAAAGATTTTCTATCTCTATATTTCTCATCTGATAATCGAAGCCCAAAAAGAGGTGGTTTTTCCGCGGTGAGCGATAGAGTGCTGTTAGCATTACCTCGCAAGCAGGGGTGGTAACGTTAAAACTATCGAGTAAGAGTTTCCCCTCCGATATTTTTACCTCCCCATTTAAATTTTTGAGTACTACGTCGTTGTATTGTGCCTCATCTATCTGCGTCGCGAGGGTAAAGTCGAGGCGCTTGGGCACAAAGAAAGGAGGGGGTGTAGTGTCGTTAACGGTTTGGTATTCTACACTTTCCATCGATATTGCCTCTTGTTCTTCTGCCGCTTGCTCATCTGAAACCAAGTTCATTAAAGTGGTAATATCTGTAAAGGTACTCGAAAAGGTAAATGTCCCTTTTAGTGGTTGCTCTCTTTCAAAATAGTTGCGAAGGTTGTAAAATCCCCCTGTTAGCGCAAAGTTAGAGCGATCGATGACCATATTACTTTCTCGAATGGCGTAAAAGTTACGGCGTAAATCCATATCGAGGGCCGGTATTTCAATAGGGTGCGCTAGGGTAGGGGATTGCAACACGGCATTAGCGAGGGTAAAATCGCCCAAAGGCATCCAACGCAAGAGCGGGTGCTTCTCTTCGGTATGCTCTACAATAGAAAAGCGGAAATCCATGGTGTCTATTGTCATCTTATCATCGCCCATTGCTCCATCAAATCGCGATAGCTTACTGGCAATTTTATAAACAGGCAACCCTTGTTTATCTGTTTTTTTAATATTGGCATAGCCACTCATCGAATCTATGTTCACCCCCATATCTTCCATGTGCATATTTAGCGACTTTAGGTGGTAGTGTGTTGCCAATTCAAGGAGTTGCGTGGTATCCATAAAGTTAGCGGTGGCAATGTGGAATGCGCCCCCATCCAGTTGCACCTCGGTATGCTCCCCTTGTGTAATGTGACGCTGTGATGCTGTTCCGGCGGCCACCAAGAATGTGGGCTCTTTTTCATTTTCAGGAGCATTGAATTGAAAACGGAAATTGGCAAGATGGGCTTGTACCGCTAATGTATCCAGCTCTGTTTTTGCAGAGAAGTTACGAAGTTCAAGGTCTCCCAGCAACTTCATCTCTTCTAATGCCATTTCGGTGAGTTGAGATAACGTAGCGTGTGCCTCCGCTTTTATCTTCCCATTGCCCGTAGCATAATACCCCATGGTATCTAAAAATAGTTGAGAGATGGGGGAAAAATCGATGTCTGCTTCAATAGCCCCTTTAAAACTGGGGTCAGAAAATAGTTGTGTAACCTCCCCACGGAATGCAAATTGCGAGTGGAGAGTGCGGAATGCAAAGCGATGTAGCGCCACTTCTCCTTGTTGGTTGTTCATGTCAATAGCCATCAACAGATTCGCATTCAGTCCGTTTATCGGTATCTCGCCCATTTCAGCATAACGTACATTCATATTCTGAAGCTGTAAGGTCCCTTCCACCGCAGGAAGGAGAGAGTCGCTATAGGTTCCAGCTATCTTCCCTGTAAAATTTAGAGCCCCACTTGCGTCATAGTCTGCTATATACTCCTGAAATGAAGGGGGGATCATTGCTAAAAGTTCTTTCACCTCACCCACTTCTATTTGGGTGGCCAGTGTAATATCGCGATCGTCGCTTTTCATAACAGGTGCCACACCGCCACTAAGCTGCAAGGCTACTCCCCCCGCTGCAAGCGAAAGGGTGTCTAAATGTAATGCGTCTTTTATTAAATTGTACTGTAATGAGGTCTCTAACGAAAAATTTTCATTAGGGAAATAGGTTTCTCCGTTCATTACCAGCAACATTTCGGGTGTTTTTAGTGCAATGTCTGTTGTAATGTTAACCATTTTGCGTAAGAAGTTTACCTCTAATTCTAACGACTCGCTAGCCATTGCAATATGGGTGCTATCATCGGTTTGGAATGCGAGGCGTGCCGAGTTGAGCTCCGCATGTGCCTCTGTTTTCCCGAGTGCATGGGTAAAATCTAAGTTGGCATTTAATTGCGATACAGATGCCTCTGTTTGCGTGGTGAAATCTTGATATAAAAGGGTGGTGTTTTTTAGCAATACATTTTTAAATTTGAACGCATCGAAGGTAATAGGGAGTTCTGATGAGGTGGTGTCATCGCTGATAACTACCATGTAATTAGCCACTCCTTCACTATTAACGCAGCCATACAACATGGCATCCTCTATTTGTATCCCATCCACTTGTAACCGTTTTCGTTGTAAATAAGCATCAATATCGAGGGTGAAGAAAAGATTTTTAGCGCGCACTAAAGTGTCGTTTTCCCCTTCTGGAATAGGGTGTATTAGGTGGAAGTTTTTTAACTGTAGGGAGAATTTTGGAAAGGTGCTAAGTAGCGTTAATTCAACACTTTCGAAAGTGCTTTCCCCTTCAATATAACGGTTTAGTTGGGAGGTAACTACAGGGGTTAGACGTTCGGGCGTAAATATCATATAGAGTGCAATGGTAAGCAATAATGCTATAAATAAAATAAGAGATCCAATAGTAATACTCAATATTTTAATCC
>CAYJOY010000207.1:0-724 GCA_964371885.1 uncultured Lentimicrobiaceae bacterium
AAATGGGGAAAAGATGCCAATATATCGCTCATAGATGGGTAAAACAGAGATTTTTATCCATATTAATGATTGTTATAAAATTGATGGGGAATTATTAGATATCCCCTTAACCCACCCTATTATTTGTATAAGCGAGTTAAATCCTTTGTAGGAAACCTCAAGAAATGCTTTTTCTTTGTTACGCTCAATCGATAAAATCCTCATTTACTATAGTAAACTGCGGTTTTATCTCAATTGCAAGCCTCGATTTTTTTTTAACTATCCCTTTTTCTCCTTTTTCTCTAACCGATAGCCAATGGTTAACCCAAATTGGAAATAGGAGCCTTTGCTGGTAACTAGCATATTGCCTTTGGTGTTGTTTACTTTGTCTTCGTATGCAGATGTTGTTTTCCAAATAGAGCGAAGCCCTGCGTGGTAGCTTGCCTGCAAACCTACAATCATGTTGAATTTTGTAATGTAGTTTATAGAAATCTGGTTAGACAATAGTACATTAAATTTTTTCGCTTCAGTATTACTTTCTATTTTGTATTGGTCGGTTTCTACTATGGCATCTCCTCTATCGAGTAAATAAAAGTCGAAATTGAAGCCAGTTGAAATTTTAGCATACCATTGTTCGCTAATATTGAACCGGTAACCGACCGATAAGGGGATGGAAATTCCAGAGTAGCCTCTACAGTCGGGGAGAGCAATAGCGTGCGGGTCGCTATTGAAAGAAAAATTAGGA